>JAEMRG010000108.1:0-2238 GCA_016463455.1 Rhodoferax sp. | reverse complement strand
CAGATAGCTGATCTTGTTGATCATTCCGCGAACGGCCGGCGTGTCTTCCAACTCGCTGGTGCTCCCCATTTTGCGCAGACCCAGACCGCGCACGGTGGCACGGTGGGATTCTTTACAACCAATGGGGCTACGCACCAATTGGATTTTTACGGTTTGAGGTGTAGTCATGACAAGTCTCCGATCAGGCGAAGATCTCTTCGATAGATTTGCCGCGCTTGGCCGCAACCTGCGAAGGCGTGGTGGAAATGGACAATGCGTCCAAAGTGGCACGCACCATGTTGTAGGGGTTGGTCGAACCATGGCTCTTGGCCACGATATCGGTAATGCCAACAACTTCAAACACAGCGCGCATCGGGCCGCCGGCGATGATGCCAGTTCCCTTGGGAGCTGGCGCCATCATGACATTGGCGGCGCCGTGGTGGCCCATCACCTGGTGGTGAATAGTGCCGTTTTTCAGGCTCACCTTGATCATATTGCGACGGGCTTCTTCCATCGCTTTTTGGACTGCGGCGGGCACTTCTTTGGACTTGCCTTTGCCCATGCCGATACGGCCATCGCCATCACCGACCACGGTCAGGGCGGCAAAGCCCAGAATACGACCACCCTTGACCACTTTGGTCACGCGGTTGATCGCGATCATTTTTTCCCGCAGACCGTCCTCGGGTCCTTCGACCTTGCCCTGCATTTTTGCTTGTACTTTAGCCATGGTTGGTTCCGATCTGCTTAAAACTGCAAGCCTGCTTCGCGCGCCGCGTCAGCCAAGGCCTTGACCCGGCCGTGGTAGGCAAAGCCCGCACGGTCAAAGGCTACTTTTTCGATGCCGGCAGCCTTGGCTTTTTCAGCCACCAGCTTGCCAACCATTTGGGCTGCAACCACATTGCCACCCTTGCCCGAGCCACCCAGCGCGCTGCGCACATCGGCTTGCAGGCTCGAAACGGTGGCCACAATACGGTCGCCAGTACCAGCGATCACGGTTGCGTAGATATGCAAATTGGTACGGTTGACCGTCAGCCGCGCAACACCTTGGGTTGCAATACGGATGCGGGTCTGACGCGCTCTGCGAAGACGTTGCTCTTTTTTCGTCAACATAGTGCAGTTCCTTATTTCTTCTTGGTTTCTTTGATGGTGATCTTCTCATCCGAATAACGGATGCCCTTGCCTTTATACGGCTCAGGAGGACGCACACCACGAATTTCCGCTGCGATCTGACCCACGCGCTGACGGTCCGCACCCTTGATGGAGATTTCGGTAGGAGTCGCCGTGGCCACGGTGATACCCGCAGGCATCTCAATGTTGACGGGGTGTGAAAATCCGATCGCGAGATTGAGCTTATTACCCGCAGCCTGGGCCTTGAAACCCACACCTACCAGCATGAGCTTCTTCTCAAAGCCCTGGGTCACACCGGTGACCATATTGCTGACCAGTTGGCGCATGGTGCCAGACATGGCATCGGCGGCACGCGAGTCATTGGCAGGTGCGAACACCAGGGAGCCGGACTCGTTGGATATTTTCACCAGTGCGTTTTGCGCCAGATGCAAAGTGCCACCGGCTGCCTTGACGCTGATCTGGTCTTCCTTGATCTGCACATCAACGCCAGCAGGAATGCTGACAGGACGTTTACCTACTCGGGACATAGTTGTTTCTCCAGATTGCAGCTTAGGCCACGTAGCACAGCACTTCGCCGCCTACGCCACTGGCGCGGGCTTTGCGGTCTGTCATCACACCTTGAGGCGTGGTGACAATCGCTACACCCAAGCCGTTTTGGACTTGGGGGATGGCGTCGCTGCCGCGGTACACACGCAAGCCGGGGCGGCTGACGCGCTCGATACGCTCGATCACCGGGCGGCCTGCGTAATATTTCAGGGCGATTTCCAGTTCCGACTTGCCAGCGGCCGTCGTTACCTTGAAGCCGTCGATATAGCCTTCATCCTGGAGCACCTGCGCAATAGCGACCTTCACTTTGGAAGAAGGCACCAGCACGGTGGGCTTGGCGACCATTTGAGCGTTACGGATACGCGTCAACAGGTCGGCGATGGGATCACTCATACTCATATCGGGTTCTCCTGCCGCTTACCAGCTCGCCTTGACGATGCCAGGGATTTCACCGGCAAACGCCATTTCGCGAATTTTTGCTCTGGCCAGACCAAATTGCTGGAACGTGCCACGGGGACGACCCGTGATCGCGCAGCGGTTACGCTGGCGTGTGGGGTTGGCATTGCGCGGAAGCTTTTGCAAGTC
>JAEMRG010000397.1 GCA_016463455.1 Rhodoferax sp. | reverse complement strand
GGCGCAGCCTCCGTTTGATGGTTGATGTTTTTTAACCATTGACGGAACGCCCACCTGGCGGGTGGCGTTGCTGTGTGAGTGAAATTATGACTGATTCTTTGATCGCAACGGGCGAATTCGCGCCCGAGCACACTTTTTCCACCCAAGATAGCGAGGCTTTCCAGCCGGAGCGTGGCACCACGCACCCCCTTGCGAATGAGGCCAGTGCCGCTTCGGATGATGCGCAGGCCGTAGCGGCCGAGCCCAATGGCTTTTTGGCCCTGGACCTTGCGCCCGAGCTAATACAAGCCTGTATGGACCTCGGTTACACCCAGCCCACACCGGTGCAAACCAAAGTCATTCCCCTGGCTTTACCGACCGAGGGCGCAGATAAAGGCGCTAAAAAATACATCGACCTGATGGTGTCCAGCCAAACCGGTAGCGGCAAGACCGCCGCATTTTTATTGCCGGTATTGCACACCTTACTCAAACAAATGGCGCAAGCCGAAGCCGATGAGCGCCAGGCCTATGAAGAAGCAGTCGCGCAAGCCGCTGCCAAAGGCGAAGCCGCTCCTAAGCGCCCCAAGCGCAAAGACCCGACCAACGCGCGCAATTTCAAAGCCCCGACCCCTGGCGCACTGATCGTCTGCCCCACCCGCGAACTGGCCCAGCAAGTGGCGCATGACGCCATCGACCTGGTACAGCACTGCCGTGGCCTGCGGGTTGCCAATATCGTAGGCGGCATGCCTTATCAGTTGCAAATTGCCAAGCTGCAAAATGCCAACTTGGTCGTGGCCACGCCCGGCCGCCTGTTGGACTTGCAGCGCTCCATGCAGATCAAGTTGGACCAGGTGCAGTTTCTGGTGGTCGATGAGGCCGACCGCATGCTGGACTTGGGCTTTTCCGATGACCTGGCCGAAATCAACCAACTCACGATCGACCGCAAGCAAACCATGATGTTCAGCGCTACCTTTGCGCCGCGCATCCAGCAGTTGGCTGCCCGCGTCATGCGCGAACCTCAGCGCGTTAGCATCGACAACCCGCAGGAAAAACACGTCAACATCAAACAAGTTTTGTACTGGGCCGATAACGCCCAGCACAAGCGCAAACTGCTGGACCACTGGCTGCGCGACACCGGCATCAACCAGGCGATTGTGTTTGCCAGTACCCAAATTGAATGCGACGGCTTGGCCAACGACTTGCAACAAGACGGCTTTGATGCGGTAGCCCTGCACGGTGCACTTAGCCAGGGCTTGCGTAACCGCCGCTTGATGGCGCTGCGCCAAGGCCAGGTGCAAATCCTGGTGGCGACCGATGTGGCGGCGCGCGGCATTGACGTGCCCACGATTACCCACGTATTTAATTTTGGCCTGCCCATGAAGGCCGAAGACTATACCCACCGTATCGGCCGCACCGGCCGGGCAGGGCGCGACGGCTTGGCCATCACGTTTGCCGAACTGCGCGACCGCCGCAAGATTTTTGACATCGAGGCCTATACCCGCCAGCCCATCAAGGCCGAAGTGGTAGCCGGTTTAGAGCCCAAGCAACGCATTCCCGAAGCACCGCGCCCCGGTTTTGCTTCGCGCAATGGTGGTGGTGGTGGTCGCGATACCCGGGGTCCTGGTCGTGGTTTTGCCGGTCCGCGTGAAGGCGGTTTTGGCGGTGGTGACCGCCGTAGCGGTTTTGCCGAAGCAGGTACCCGCGAATTTCGCGGTGCTGCCCGCGAAGGTTTTAGCTATGAGCGCAAGGGTGGTTTCAATGACCGCTTTGCCGGCCAAGGCGCACCGCGTGG
>JAEMRG010000396.1 GCA_016463455.1 Rhodoferax sp. | reverse complement strand
AGAGCTTGGCCATCATCACCTTGGACACTTCGTCACCCGACTTGCCCCAGATGTCCACCACTTTGTTGTAACGCTCGCCAGAGGTCACCAAACCGGAAACATACTGCTTCTCGATTTCTTTGACTTCGGTTTGCGCACGACGGATGATTTCGTGCTTTTCCTGTGGCACCAACATGTCGTCGATACAAATGGAGATACCGGCGCGTGTCGCTAAACGGAAACCAGCTTGCAACAGCTTGTCGGCAAACACCACGGTCTCTTTCAAGCCACACTTACGGAAGGACACGTTGATGAGCTTGGAGATTTCCTTTTTCTTGAGTGCCTTGTTCAGGTTCGAAAAAGGCAAGCCCTTGGGCAAAATTTCGGACAACAGCGCACGGCCGGCCGTGGTTTCCCAGACTTTGGTGTTCGCGACAAATTCGCCGCTTTCTTTGTCCTTGAGGTACTCGGTCAGGCGCACGTTTACGCGGGCGTTCAGTTCCACTTCACCCGCGTCAAAAGCGCGCTGCACTTCGCCGGTGTCGGCAAAAATCAGGCCTTCGCCTTTGGCGTTGATTCGGTCCCGGGTGGTGTAGTACAAGCCCAGCACCACGTCCTGTGAAGGCACGATGGAAGGCTCGCCGTTGGCGGGAAAGAGCACGTTATTGGACGCCAGCATCAAGGTGCGCGCTTCCATCTGGGCTTCGACCGACAAAGGCACGTGGACGGCCATTTGGTCGCCGTCAAAGTCGGCGTTAAAGGCCGAGCACACCAGCGGGTGCAGTTGGATCGCCTTGCCTTCGATCAGGATGGGCTCAAACGCCTGGATGCCCAAGCGGTGCAGCGTGGGCGCACGGTTGAGCATCACGGGATGCTCTTTAATCACCTCTTCCAGAATGTCCCAGACCACCGGCGTGCCGGATTCGACTTCCTTCTTGGCCGCCTTGATGGTGGTGGCGATACCCATGGCTTCTAGGCGCGCGAAAATGAAGGGCTTGAACAACTCCAAGGCCATGAGCTTAGGCAAACCGCACTGGTGCAGCTTGAGCGTCGGGCCCACGGTAATGACCGAACGGCCAGAGTAGTCCACGCGCTTGCCCAGCAAGTTCTGGCGGAAACGGCCGGACTTGCCTTTGATCATGTCGGCCAAGGACTTCAAGGCGCGCTTGTTGGCGCCTGTCATGGCCTTGCCGCGGCGTCCGTTGTCCAGCAGCGAGTCCACCGATTCTTGCAACATGCGTTTTTCATTGCGTGCAATGATTTCCGGCGCTTTGAGTTCGAGCAAACGGCGCAGACGGCTGTTGCGGTTGATCACACGGCGGTACAAATCATTCAGATCGGAGGTGGCAAAGCGGCCGCCGTCCAGCGGCACTAGCGGACGCAGATCCGGTGGCAACACAGGCAGCACTTCGAGCACCATCCACTCAGGCTTGATGCCCGATTTTTTGAAGGCTTCGAGCACTTTAAGGCGCTTGGCGTTCTTCTTGATCTTGAGCTCGGAGCCGGTCAGGTCATTGCGCAGCTTTTCAATCGAACCTTCGATGTCGATGCTTTGCAACAGATCCTTAATGCCTTCGGCACCCATCTTGGCCTGGAACTCGTCGCCGTATTCTTTGAATTTGGCGTCAAAATCGTCCTCGGACATGATGCCGAATTTTTTAAGCGGCGTCATGCCGGGGTCAGTCACCACATAGGCTTCAAAATAGAGCACACGCTCGATATCACGCAGCGTCATGTCCAGCACCAGGCCCAAACGACTGGGCAGGGACTTGAGGAACCAGATGTGGGCGCAAGGCGC
>JAEMRG010000002.1 GCA_016463455.1 Rhodoferax sp. | reverse complement strand
AAGCCAGCCCTCAGCCAAGGAAGTTACAATCTTTTCATGTTGTACGCCCACCAGTTCACCTTGAACTCCACCATGGTCCTTGCGGTCCGTGTGGGTGCGCGCGCAATCATCACCAAAACCACGACCGGCTGAAACAGCCTGGTTCGTCGTGCGCCCCCCCGGCCAGACGAGCCGGGAAAACAGTCAGGTCACACACTGTTTTTTGAAAGGGTAAAGCAATGCATAAGTTAGTAGGATTGGTCGGCTGGCGTGGCATGGTCGGCTCGGTATTGTTGGACCGGATGCAGGCAGAAGGCGACTTTGACCTGATCGAACCCCTGTTTTTTTCCACCTCTAACAGCGGCGGCGCAGCGCCCGTCTTCGCAAAGAACGAAACCACCTTGCAGGACGCCTTCAATCTAGACGCCCTGCAACGTTGCGAAATCATCATTACCGCCCAGGGCGGCGATTACACCACCGAGATTTACCCCCAACTGCGCGCCCGCGGATGGCAAGGCTATTGGATCGATGCCGCCAAAACCCTGCGCATGCAGGACGAGGCTGTCATCATTTTGGATCCGGTCAACCGACCGGTGATCGATGCCGCACTGGCACGCGGCGTGAAAGACTATATCGGCGGCAATTGCACGGTGAGCTGTATGTTGATGGGTCTAGGTGCCCTGTTCAAGGCCGATTTGGTGGAATGGATGACAGCTACTACTTACCAGGCAGCCAGCGGCGGCGGCGCCCAACATATGCGCGAACTGCTGACCCAGATGGGAACGCTGAACAGCGCGGTACGCGCCCACTTGGACAATCCTTCCAGCGCGATTTTGGATATCGACCGCCAAATCGCCGCTACCCAGCGCGGACTGAGCGCTGAGGAAACCAAGAACTTCATGGCACCGCTGGCCGGCAGCCTAATCCCGTGGATTGACAGCGACCGAGGCGATGGAACGAGTCTGGAAGAGTGGAAAGGCGGTGCTGAGACCAATAAGATCTTGGGACGCCAGAACCAGCCGGTGCCGATCGACAGTATGTGCGTGCGCGTCGGTGCCATGCGCTGCCACAGCCAGAGCCTGACGATCAAAATGAAGCACGATGTGCCTCTGGCTGACATTGAAGATATGCTGAAAAATGACAATGCCTGGGTGCGTTTGGTGGCCAATAACCGTATGGACAGCGTGCACCAGTTAACGCCTGTGGCCGTCACTGGCACCATGGATATTGCGGTCGGGCGGGTACGCAAGCTGGCCATGGGACCGCAGTATCTGGGCGCCTTCACGATCGGCGACCAACTGCTTTGGGGGGCGGCCGAACCCTTGCGGCGCATGTTGCGCATCCTGCTAGAAGCCTAATGCGCGACCTGCGCGAGCAGTACTTCATCTATTTATCAAAAACCATCGAGACCGCCAGCACCTGATTCCAACTATTTGTTTCCATTCATAATTAGCATTGAAACCGTTTTGATAATTATTTAGTGGTATTTGCAAATTGGGGGGCTAATCATGGGCTGGACGCGCTCTTTGGCGGTGCATCTGCCGCTGGCCATTTTCTGCTTCAGCGGCGTGCTGTATGCAGGCATTGCCAATGCACTCACGCTGGCGCCCATCGCAGTGCGGTCCTACCTTGGACAAAACCTGGTGGCAGAGATCGAGGTGTTCAACCTCATGCCGCAGGAAGAGCTAAGCCTTAAAGCGCGCATCGCGGATCCAAAAAAATTTTCTGATCTCAATATGGACTACCAGCAGTCCATCGGCGACGTACACATCGAATTACTACGCCGCCCCAGTGGGACGCGCTTCATTAAGCTGCGCAGCCTACGCCCCATTGCCGAGCCCTTTGTCGATCTGGTCATTGAAGTGTCTTCCAGCGCCACCCATCTGCTTCGTCCCTACCGTCTGCTGTTGGATCTCCCGCCGCTAGAGGATGGCCTTGTACCGGCACCCGACGTAGCAGAGCGCAATGCGCTGAGCAGCAGCTCTGCACTTGGCGCAGTTCAAACCTTAGAAGCCACCGCCCTGCCGCCTGTCAGCACAAACCAATTAGCAGGTGCACAGACCAAAAAACGCACTACAGAAAACCGAGGTCAAGCGCCTGCTGGGGCCAAACACATCCAGCAAGCCAACGCACCGGGCCCGACGGATACCCAAAATACGGCTGTAGCCCTTGTAGCGCCAATGCGTGCCACCCTTCCAAACGCGTTGGACGCGGGAGCAACTCCAGCGTCTAAGGCCTCGGAAAAAGTAGTGTCCATTCCTACCCCCTTGGGCGCGGAGACCCATTTGCCAGGCTCGGTGCCTGAAGCACTTTTAGATTCACTCGGAGTGCTGCTCATTGGCCTTGGTGCCATGGGCGCAGGTGCCGGGGCGATTTTTTGGGTCCGCAAGCGCAAGCCACACAGAGCACAAACACAAGGGCATGTTGCCGCAGAGAACAAGTTGGCCCAGTGGGCCATGAACACAGAGGCCAATAGCGCGGCCTATGGCGGCGGCCCAGTGGCAAGCAGCGCATCCAACGGGCGGATGCAGGTGCAGGACACCATATTGGCCACCGAGTTGGATCCCTTAGCCGAGGCAGACGTCTATTTGGCCTACGGCAAAGACGAGCCAGCGGAAGAAATATTACGCGAAGGCTTGGCCCAAGACCCCCAACGCGTGGCGATCCATCTGAAGTTGGCGGAAATCTATGCCGCGCGCCAGGACATCACCAAATTCGCCATTTGCGCCAAGCAAGTGCAAGCGCTGGCAGACTCCGGGAGTGCGGCTTGGACTCAGATTCAGGCGCTAGCGCAATCCATGGAAGCTAGCAATCCACGCTACCCCCATACCGCTGCGGCGGGCCCGCTAGCCACGAAGGCCAGCGCAGCGCCGGGCATAGACCCCGTGCTATCCTTCAGCGAGGGTGGAGAAGGCGTAGCCACCGGCCCAAAAACCCAAGCATCCGACCCCATGGCATTTGACTTGGACGCCCTGTCATTGGACATGGCAGCTTCACCTTCTCCACAGACGAAAAGCTTTTCAGAGCAGTTGGACACCTCCATGGAATTGGCACAACAATTTATCGAAATCGGCGAGCTGCAAGGCGCGAGCAGCCTCTTGGACGAAGTCATTGCCAAGGGTTCGGACGCGCAGCGGAAAAATGCCCTAATCCTGATGGCAAAACTCAAGTGATGCACTTCTCGGCTTGCCGCATCAGGGCCTAACGATGCGCATGGTTTTGGGCCTCAGCTATAACGGCTTGCCCTATCAGGGGTGGCAAAGTCAGTCCTCCGGGCGTACCGTGCAGGACCGACTGGAAGCCGCGCTAGCTGCATTCACCGGCGCACGCATTTCCACGCTGTGCGCCGGACGCACCGACGCAGGGGTGCACGCCCTGATGCAGGTGGTGCATTTTGAAAGCCCGGTTGAGCGCAGCAAGCACGCTTGGGTGCGTGGCACCAATAGCAAGTTGCCCAGCGATATCGCGGTTGAATGGGCCCTGCCCGCGCCGCCTGATTTTCACTGCCGCGCCAGCGCGCAGAGCCGGCGCTATGCCTATGTGCTGCGCCAGTCCGAAGTGCGGCCCGCCCTGGAAGCGGGCCGCGTAGGCTGGAGCTTTAGGCCGCTGGACGGCGCCGCCATGGGCCGGGCGGCGGCTTACCTGCTGGGGGAACACGATTTCAGCTCTTTTCGCGCCTCGGAATGCCAGGCGGTCTCGCCGGTCAAAAACCTGCTGCGCATCGACATGGTGCAACGCGGCGCCTATTGGCGTATCGACTTCGAGGCGAGCGCCTTTTTGCACCACATGATCCGCAACATCATGGGCTCTCTGGTTCGCGTGGGCCAGGGCCTAGAACCACCGGAGTGGATGGATGCGGTCTTGCAGGCGCGCGACCGCAAGCAAGCCGCACCCACTTTTTCCCCGGCAGGGCTGTATTTTCTGGGGCCCCGTTATGCCCCCCACTTCGGCATGCCCGAACACACGCCTGCGTATGATTGGCTGCCATGAACACACACCTCCCCGCCCAACGCACCCGCATTAAGGTTTGCGGTCTGACCCGTGAGCAAGACGTACGGACCGCGGTCGCAGCCGGCGTCGACGCGATAGGCTTTGTGTTGTACGCCAAAAGCCCGCGTGCCGTCAGCGCAGCTCGTGCCGCCCAACTGGCGCAGTTGCTGCCGCCCTTTGTTACGCCAGTACTGCTGTTTGTCAATCCTGAACCCGGCGATGTCGCCGCCGCTTGCACCTTGATACCCACGGCGCTGCTGCAATTGCACGGCGACGAAAGCCCCCAGACCTGCATTCTGCTGGCAGGGGCCGATAAGCGCCCTTTCTTGCGCGCGGCACGCATTCCCACCGGCCCGGCAGGGGCGGACTTTGACCTCGTAAAATACGCTTTCGATTACTCCCAAGCCCAAGCCATCCTGCTCGACGCCCATGTCGAGGAGTTCGGCGGCGGCGGTAAGGCATTCAATTGGTCACTGCTTCCTCCAAGCGTCAACGCTCACCTCGTCTTGAGTGGTGGACTCACTGCTGCAAACGTGGGCGACGGCATCGCCCTGCTACGGCCGCGCTGTAAATCGCTGGCCGTGGACGTCAGTTCCGCAGTGGAAGTCGATGCGCCTGGGGGCGGGACCCTCAAGGGCATTAAGGACTCCGAAAAAATGAATCAGTTTGTCGCCGCCGTTCGTGCCGCCGACCAACGCCTTACAGGATTGAATTGAGCATGCTTGACTACCAACAACCCGATGGTCGTGGCCATTTCGGCAAATACGGCGGAAGCTTTGTCTCTGAGACACTGACCCACGCCATCAACGAACTCAAAGCCGCCTATGCGCACTACCAGCATGACCCGCAGTTTGTGGCGGAGTTCAAGTCTGAGTTAGCCCATTTTGTAGGGCGCCCTTCGCCGATTTACCACGCCGCGCGCATGAGCCGCGAAATGGGCGGGGCGCAGATTTACCTCAAGCGCGAGGACCTCAACCACACCGGCGCGCACAAAATCAATAACACCATAGGCCAGGCCATGCTCGCCAAGCGCATGGGCAAACCGCGTATCATCGCCGAGACCGGCGCCGGTCAACATGGGGTTGCCACCGCCACCATCTGCGCCCGCTACGGTTTGGAATGCGTGGTCTATATGGGTAGCGAAGACATCAAGCGCCAAAGCCCCAACGTTTATCGCATGAAACTACTGGGTGCCACCGTGGTCCCGGTCGAGTCCGGCAGCCGCACCCTGAAAGACGCGCTCAACGAAGCCATGCGCGACTGGGTGGCCAATGTGGACAACACCTTCTACATCATCGGCACGGTGGCCGGTCCCCACCCCTACCCCATGATGGTGCGCGATTTCCAAAGCATCATCGGTACCGAATGCATTGCCCAAATGCCGGACATGCTGGCGGCGCAACATGCGGCCAATACCCAACCCGATGCGGTAATCGCCTGCGTGGGCGGCGGTAGCAATGCCATGGGTATTTTTTACCCCTACATTCCTTTTGAGAACACGCAGCTGATCGGCGTCGAAGCGGCGGGTGAAGGGCTGGACAGCGGCAAACATTCGGCATCGATTCAGCGCGGGAGTGCCGGCGTATTACACGGCAATCGGACCTATGTTTTGCAGGACGACAACGGCCAGGTGACTGAGACCCATAGCATCAGCGCCGGGCTGGACTACCCTGGCGTGGGCCCAGAGCATGCATTCCTAAGCGATATCGGACGCGCGCAGTACGTGGGCATTACCGACAAGCAGGCGCTGGAGGCCTTTCATTACCTGTGCCGCACGGAAGGCATCATCCCGGCGCTGGAATCGAGCCACGCGGTGGCCTATGCCATGCAGTTGGCCAAGACCATGCGGACCGACCAGTCGATACTGATAAACCTCTCTGGTCGGGGTGACAAAGACATCGGTACCGTGGCAGACCTGAGTGACGGTGACTTTTATTGCCGTCCGAGCTGCAAAGGCCAAAGCGTCAAAGGCGGTATCGAGCATCCCGTCAGTCTGCACGGCTTGGGAGCCAGAGCATGAGCCGCATCCAGAGCACTTTTGCCAACTTAGCCGCCCAAGGCCGCAAAGCCCTGATCCCCTATGTCACCGCAGGATTCCCCTACGCAGATGTGACGCCGGAGCTCATGCATGCCATGGTGTCCGCCGGGGCCGATGTCATCGAACTAGGCGTCCCCTTCTCCGACCCCAGCGCCGACGGCCCGGTCATCCAGCGCTCAGGCGACAAGGCGCTGTCCATGGGTATCGGTATGGTGCAGGTGCTGGAGATGGTGCGCCAATTTCGGCTGAGCAACAGCCACACGCCGGTGGTGCTCATGGGCTATGCCAACCCCATAGAGCGCTACGACCAGCGCCATGCCGCATCCGGCGTGGACAGCCCCTTTGTCCAAGATGCGGCGCGCGTCGGGGTGGACGGGGTGCTGGTGGTGGATTACCCGCCCGAAGAATGCATAGACTTTGCTGCCCAACTGCGTGCCAAGCATATGGATTTGATATTTTTACTGGCGCCGACCAGCACCGAGGAACGCATGGCCCAGGTGGCGGCAGTTGCCAGCGGTTATGTGTATTACGTCTCGCTCAAGGGCGTGACCGGTGCGGGCACGCTGGACACCGACGCCGTCGGTGCCATGTTGCCGCGCATCCGCCGCCATATCAAAATTCCAGTGGGCGTGGGTTTTGGCATACGCGACGGCGCTACTGCCGCAACCATTGCCCAAGTGGCCGATGCGGTGGTGATCGGCAGCAAAATGATTCAATTGATTGAAAATGCAGCGCGCGATACAGTGGCGCCCACGGCCCAGGCGTTTTTGCGCGAAGTGCGCGAGGCCATGGATGCTTGATGCAGGGTTTGCACTTGCAAGCCCTGGGCATGCGAAACACGGAGTAAGACTATGAGTTGGCTTGAAAAACTGCTACCTGCCAAGATTGAGCAAACCGACCCGGCCGATCGTCGCACCGTGCCCGAAGGGCTCTGGGTTAAGTGCCCGGGCTGTGAAACCGTGCTTTATAAGTCGGATTTAGAGCAAAACCTTAACGTCTGTCCCACCTGCAGCCACCACCACCGCATCGGTGCGAGGGCGCGGCTGGACGCCTTTTTGGACAACGAAGGTCGCTTTGAAATTGGTCAGGAAGTGCTGCCAGTGGATGCACTCAAATTTAAGGACAGCCGCAAATACCCCGAACGCCTGAAAGAAGCCCTAGAAAACACCAACGAGACCGACGCGCTGATCGTTATAGGCGGTTCGGTGCATGGCATTGGCGTTGTGGCGGCCTGCTTTGAATTTGAGTTTATGGGCGGCAGTATGGGCTCGGTGGTGGGCGAGCGCTTTGTGCGCGGTGTGCAGGCGGCGATGGAGCAAAGATCCGCCTTTTTGTGCTTTACCGCGACCGGTGGCGCCCGTATGCAGGAGGGCTTGCTCAGCCTGATGCAAATGGCCAAAACCAATGCCTCGCTCACGCGCCTGGCCAAAAGCGGATTGCCCTATATCAGCGTGCTCACCGACCCGACCATGGGCGGCGTGAGCGCCGGCTTTGCCTTCTTAGGTGACATCGTCATTGCAGAGCCTAAGGCCTTAATCGGTTTTGCTGGCCCACGGGTGATTGAGTCCACGGTACGGGTCACCCTGCCCGAGGGTTTTCAGCGCTCGGAGTTTTTGCAAACCAAGGGCGCGATTGACCTGATTTGCGACCGCCGCGAAATGCGCAAAACGGTGGCCGAAGCCTTGGCCATGTTGCAGCGCCATCCCACGGATGCGGTGATTTAAATCTGCGATTGCGGCGGCACGCCGCGTCAAGCCAAAAGCATCAAGACCGCGCTATCGAGCGGATGGATCAGCAAGCCAGCGATTTGCAGCGCCAGCAGCAAAGCCAAGGGGGATAAATCCACCCCGCCGACCAAGGGCAGGTAACGGCGAATAGGCGACAGCAGGGGCGCTACCAGGCGGTCCAGCAAATCCGACAGGGGTGAGGCGGACTGCACCCAAGACAACAGCGCGTAAACAAAGACCATGGCCGTCATGCCCGAAAGGGCCAAGCGCAGCAGCCCTACTCCCGCCAAGCCGGCCACCGCGCCATAGCCGTAGGGCATGCCTTGAATCAACCAAAGAAGTGAATATTGCGCTAATTCCAATACATACGCGGCAAGCAAACTGGCCAGGTCCAAAAAAGCCAAACCCGGCAACACGCGCCGCAGCGGCAACACGATCCAATCGCTAATGGCAAATAAAAAAGGGCCAATCGGGTTGCCGGCCCGCGCCGACATCGGGATGCGCTGCTGTTGCATATACAGACGCAGCAAACACGCCCCGCCGATTACACCGACGACAAGGTCCAACACCATCGAAACAATTTGGTAAGGCATGTCAATAAGCAGCGCGCGCAGCGAGCCATTTGCAAGAAGTAGGCGCGATGATAATCGCCAGCGGCGGGCTCTTAGAATCCTCTGTTCGCCCTGCAGCCGAACTACAGCACCAAGCGGCCCGCATTTTTTCTCTCTTTAGCGCACACACATGTCCGAAGTCACCACGCCGCCAGCAGCACCTATCGACGAAAACCAGCTTATTTTGGAACGGCGCGAAAAGCTTAAAACCCTGCGCGAGCGCCAAGCCCAGGGTCTGGGACCGGCCTTCCCCAATGACTTTGCGCCGGACCAGGTAGCAGCCAATGTGTTTGCTTTGTACGACGATAAGACAGCCGAAGAACTACAAAGTCTGAACCTTGAGGTAAAGGTTGCCGGACGCATGATGCTCAAACGCGTCATGGGCAAGGCCAGTTTCTGCACTTTGCAAGATGCTTCCTTCGGACCGAGCAACGGGCGGATTCAGGTCTATGTCAAGGGCGAAGAAGTCGGGGCTGAACGCTATGAGGACTTCAAGCACTGGGATTTGGGCGATATCGTCGCGGCCACCGGGTACCTATTCAAAACCAAAACGGGCGAACTGTCGGTGCATGCCAAGGAGGTGCGGCTGTTGACGAAAAGCTTGCGTCCCATGCCAGACAAATTTCATGGCATCCATGACCAGGAAGTGAAATACCGCCAGCGCTACATCGACCTGATGACCGATCAAGCGGCCCGCAAGCGCTTTGTGGCGCGTAGCACTGCGGTGAGCAGCATCCGCGCCTTCATGGTGCAACACGGCTTTCTCGAAGTGGAGACGCCGATGTTGCACCCCATCCCCGGTGGTGCCAACGCCAAACCCTTTACGACGCACCACAATGCGTTAGACCAGCAAATGTTTTTGCGCATTGCGCCCGAGCTTTATCTCAAGCGCTTGATCGTCGGCGGCTTTGACCGGGTGTTTGAAATCAACCGCAACTTTCGCAACGAAGGTATTTCGGTACGCCATAACCCCGAATTCACCATGATGGAGTTTTACGCGGCCTATTGGAATTACCGCGACCTCATGGAGTTCACCGAGAAATTGGTGCGCGATGCCGCACTCAAAGCGGTAGGCTCACTCGCCCTAAGTTATGGCGGAAAACCGGTGGACCTGGCTGCACCCTTTGAGCGTTTGACGATATTAGAAGCGATCGAAAAATACACCGACGCCGGCGCAAATGTGAACGATGCCGATTGGCTGCGATCAGCCTTGCGTAAAGCTGGCCTGAGCGACGCGAAAAATAAATTATCCAAGCGCAGCCTGGCGGGTTTACAAGTGATGTATTTTGAAGAGCATGTCGAAGACAAGCTTTGGCAACCCACTTTTATATGCGAACACCCCGTCGAGATTTCGCCCCTGGCGCGTGCCAGTGATGCGCGGCCCGACGTGACGGAACGCTTCGAGCTGTATGTCACCGGCCGGGAATTTGGCAACGGCTTTAGCGAGCTCAACGATGCGCAAGACCAGGCTGCACGCTTCGCTGCCCAAGTCAGCGCCAAAGACGGTGGCGACGACGAGGCCATGTTTTATGACCACGACTTTGTACGTGCCCTGGAATACGGCATGCCGCCTACCGGTGGTTGTGGTATCGGCATTGACCGACTGATGATGCTGCTCACTGACAGCCCCAGCATCCGTGATGTGATTTTGTTCCCCGCCCTGCGCCGGGAAAGCTGAGTCGGTCCGAACGGGTGGCCCGGTGAACTCCGATACGGCAGGCTGGGTGGCAGCGCCCTATTTGCGCGCTTATCCACCAGATACGGTATCTCAGGTACTAGCCATGCTCAAGAGCGCAAGCGTGGGCGATTGGTTACTGGGCAAATACCCGCAGGCCCATGCGGTGCGCACCGACGGGGCTCTGTACGCCTATGTCCAAGACATCCGGCAAAGCCGCATGCGCAGTGCTGCTGCGATAAGCAAAGTGGCGTACGACAGCAAATTGCAAGTGATTGCCCATGCGCTTGGAACGCACACCCGTATTTCACGGGTACAGGGCGCCAAGCTCAAGACTAAGCACGAGCTGCGCATTGCCAGCATTTTTAAGGCGGCGCCTGAAGACTTTTTGCGCATGATTGTGGTCCACGAGCTGGCCCATTTGCGCGAGAAAGACCACGACAAAAGTTTCTACCAGCTGTGCGAACACATGGAGCCGCGCTACCACCAACTGGAATTTGAGCTGCGCGTGTACCTAACCTACCTGGATGCAGGTGGCAGCGGCCTATGGGGACGCTAGAGCGCGCAATGCCTGCGTGATATCAGCCTGCAAATCCTCTGGCGCTTCGAACCCGACTGCAAAGCGTACCAATGTCCCACGGGCGATGCCCGCCGGCCAGGCGCCGCGCATGCGTTCCAAGTTGTAGGGCACCACCAGACTGACCGGCCCAGCCCAGCTGTAGCCCAGCCTAAACAGCTGCAAACTATCGCAAAAGGCATCGACCTGATCTTGCGTGTACGAAGGATCCATCACAACGCTGAACAAGCAGGCAGCAGCACCCGCGCTGGCCGGGGCACACAAGCGCTGCCAATGGGCATGGCCGGGTGAATCGCTGAGCGCAGGGTGCAAAACCTGCACAAAGGCAGATTGCATTTGGCACCAGGCGGCCAAAGCACGGGTGCTCTGGTCTTGGGCGTGGTAACGCATGGCAATAGACGGTAGGCCGCGCAGGACCAACTCGGCATCATTGGCACCCACGTTCAAACCCATGCGCATATGGCACAGCTTGATACGCATATGCAAATCCGCATTGCGCGTGCTCACGCTACCCATCAATACATCACCGCCACCACTGGGGTATTTAGTCAGGGCCTGAGTGGAAATATCCACCGCGCAAGGCGTGCCCGGGGTCAGGTCAAAGGGGGCAAAAGCAATGCCGGCGCCCCAGGTATTGTCCAGGGCCACCAGCGCCCCATGCTGCTTACAAATACGGGTCAACTGCGCAAGGTCTGGAAACTCCAGCGTGACCGAGCCAGGCGCTTCCAGCCACACCAGACGCGTGGCGCTGGAGAGCTTGGACTGCAAGTCCTGCGGGTCCATGGGATTGTAAAAACGGTGACGCACGCCCCAGCCCACAAACTCCCCTTCCACCAGGGTTTTGTTGGGCTCGTAGCAATTGTCTGGCAGCAATACCTCGTCACCCGATTGCAACAAGGCCAAGGCTACCAAGGCAATAGCGGAAAGGCCACTCGGCGTGAGGACACATTGCACAGCGCCCTCCAAACTGCAAAGGCGCTCTTCCAGTGTGTAGGTGGTGGGCGTTCCATGCAGGCCATAGGTATAGGCCGTTTTGTCTTTCCACTGGCGGCTGCGCATAGCCGCCACGGAGGGGAAAAATACCGTGGACGCTTTAAACACGCCGACAGCGGGCGACTCAAAACCGCCCGGCGGTTCATAGGGATGGTGAATCAGCGTCGTGCTTGCGTGTTTCATTCGCTTTACCCGGCTAAACGCTCCATTTTTGGATCAGTTGCGCAGGGCGCATGGCGTCATAGCTCTCAAAAGGCTGATGAATCCAGGGGTTGGTCGGCAAAAATTCCACCGAATAGTCCGGCGTAAAAGTGGACAAGGCCTTGGTCCAGATAACCGCGCTGCGCATCTCGGTAATCGGTGCGTAATTGTTTTTTAACTGGTGGATCACCGCATTCAGCGTGTGGCCAGAGTCGGCCAGATCGTCAACCAGCAGTACCTTACCGGCGATCTCCCCCTTGGGCGTGGTGATGAAGCGGGCAATGTCCAAGTGGCCTTGCACGGTACCGGCATCCGAGCGATAAGAACTAGTGGACATGATGGCCAGCGGCTTGTCAAACACCCTGGACAATATGTCGCCCGGACGCATACCGCCGCGTGCCAGGCACAAAATAGTATCGAACTCCCAGCCGGACTGAAACACCTTGATCGCGAGCTTTTCGATCAGGTTATGGTATTCGTCATAGCTCACGTACAAATGCTTACCGTCTTCCGTCAACATACCCAGCTCCTTGGTCAATACGATTGCGCAGTTTGCACCGCTACTGGCACACAAATAGAGGACTTAGCGCCTGCCAGCGTCATGGCGCCAGGTAGGGGTTACGCATCAAAATGGTGTGATCCCGGTCCGGACTGGTGGACACCATATGGATGGGCACACCGCTCAATTGCGCAATGCGCTCTAAATAAAGGCGCGCCTCGGAGGGCAATAGTTGGTAGTCGGTCACGCCTACCGTGCTTTGCGTCCAGCCGGACATGGTTTCGTACACCGGCTCGCAGCGGGCAATTTCGTCGGCGCCCATGGGCAAAATATCGGTAAGCGTGCCATCGAGCATATAGCCTGTGCAAAGCTTGAGCTCGCTCAGACCGTCCAGCACATCGAGCTTGGTAATGCACAAACCGCTCAGACCGTTAACCTGCGCTGAGCGCTTGAGCAAAGCAGCGTCAAACCAACCGCAGCGGCGTGAGCGCCCGGTCGTCACGCCTTTTTCGGCCCCCACGGTGCTCATGTGGTAACCCGGCGTGCCGGGCACTTCCCATTGCAACTCCGTCGGGAACGGGCCGCTACCCACGCGCGTGCAATAGGCTTTGGTAATGCCCAGGATGTAATGCAGCATGCCGGGCCCCACACCAGCACCGGCAGAGGCGTTGCCAGCGACACAATTGCTGGAGGTGACAAAAGGATAGGTGCCGTGGTCCACATCGAGCAAGGTGCCCTGCGCGCCTTCAAACAATAAATTAGCGCCGGCTTGATGGGCCTCATTGAGTTCGCGGGAAACATCGGCCATCATGGGGCTGAGCAGCTTGGCATGCTCCATGGCCTGCGCATAAACCGGTTCGAACAAAACTTCGCCGTCCTTGATGTAAGGCGCCAGTGCGGGCCCAAAATCAAAGGCTTTAGAACCCAAAAAACTGGTCAGCACGTGGTTGTGCAAACCCAATAAATCGCGCAATTTATCGGCGAAACGCTGCGGGAATTTCATGTCCTGCACGCGCAAGGCGCGGCGTGCAATTTTGTCTTCGTAGGCCGGGCCGATGCCACGCCCGGTGGTGCCTATTTTTTCAATGCCGCCTTTTTCACGGGCCGCTTCGCGGGCCAGGTCAAGCGCCGTGTGAAAAGGAAGAATCAGCGGGCAGGCTTCGCTGATGCGCAGGCGCGAACGCACCTCCACGCCGACTTTTTCCAGTCCTTCAATTTCTTCGAATAATTTGGCAGGCGACAAGACCACGCCATTGCCGATATAGCACTTCACGCCCGCGCGCATGATGCCGCTGGGGATCAGGTGCAAAGCGGTTTTCACGCCGTGGATCACCAAGGTGTGTCCGGCGTTATGTCCGCCCTGAAAGCGCACTACGCCCTGGGCACTTTCGGTAAGCCAATCGACTAGTTTGCCTTTACCCTCGTCGCCCCACTGGGTTCCAACCACAACTACATTTCGGCCTGCGCGTGTATTCATAAGTCTACTTTTTTTAAACGGGAACAAGGTGCCAATCAGCACCCTGCGCAACCAACACACGGTCGCAATGGAACTCGTCAATTTCACTTTCGTGACCCGGTAAAACGCAGACTACCGTCTCGCCGGCACTGCGCAGCTTGGCGATGGCACTGCGTAAACCTTTGTCTTCACCCCATGGCGCGCGGATGGCCGCGCGCAAGGGCGGTCCGCTGACGACACCCACCAGCGATTTGATGTCCAGACTAAATCCCACGGCAGGCCGCTCACGCCCGAACACCGAGCCTACCGCGTCGTAGCGGCCACCGCGCAGCAGGGCATCGGGCGCGCCTTTGGCATACACCGCAAAGCGCGCACCACTGTAATAGGCGTAGCCACGCAAATCCGCCAGATCAAAAGACACCGGTATACCTTCCAGATGGCCGGCCAGCCATTGGAGTTCGTCCAAGGCTTGCGCAATCGCTGGCAGATCAGGCAACAAGTTGCGCGCCTGCGCGAGCACCTGCACATCGCCATAGCAACGCGTCAAGTTTTGCAGACCGCGACGCACCGCCGCATCCGAGCGGCGCGCAATGGACGCAATCGCTGCTGCATCTTTGACGGCCAGGGCCGCCTGTATTTCCGCGGCTTCCACCGGGCTGAGGGCAGCCAGAGTTAACAGGCTGTTAACGATGCGCACATCGGCCAAGTCCACCATAAATTCCTGCACCTTGGCGGCACGCAGACAATCAAGCGCCAGCGTCAGAATTTCCAGATCCGCTTCCAAGCCTTGGTGCCCATAAATTTCCGCGCCTAATTGCAAGGGTTCACGGGTGGCATGGGGCGCCGCCGGGCGGGTGTGTAACACCGGGCCGCAGTAACACAGGCGGGCTACGCCCTGGCGATTGAGCAAATGGGCATCGATGCGCGCCACTTGCGGTGTGCTGTCAGCGCGCAGGCCCAGCATCCGACCAGAAATTTGGTCCACCAACTTGAAAGTTTGCAAATCGAGCGATTCGCCGGTGCCGGTCAGCAGCGATTCCAGGTGCTCCAACAGCGGCGGCATGACCAGTTCATAGCCATAGCAACGCGCCATATCCAGCAAATTTCTACGGATCTCCTCGATGTGGCGCGCCTCAGAAGGCAGCACATCGGCAATGTGATCCGGGAGGACCCAAGCGGACATGGATAAATAGGGATGCTGTTAAAACCGCGATTTTACCGGCCAAACCCGAGCCCCGCTCCGATGGGAAGCGGGAATCGCACGCACGCCGCCGCTTATTTTTTGACCGGGGCTGAGCCCGAACCACCGTTGCGGAAGACTTTGAAGAAATCGCTGGACGATGGGTCCAGCACCATCACGTCGCTTTTATTGGCGAAACTGGTTTTATAAGCCTCTAGGCTACGGTAAAACTGGGCGAACTGGGGGTCGCGGTTAAAGGCGTCGGCGTAAATACGGGCTGCCTCCGCATCGCCCTCGCCTTTGATCTTCTGGGCGTCGCGGTAGGCATTGGCAATCGTCACCTCGCGCTGGCGGTCAGCATCGGCGCGGATTTTTTCACCCTCGGCCGCACCGGTGGAGCGCAATTCATTGGCGACCCGTTTGCGTTCGGCTTCCATACGGCGATACACCGACTCGGTAATAGCCTCCACATAGTCCACGCGGGTAATACGCACGTCAACCACGTCCACGCCCCAGGGCTTGGCGCCTCTCACCTTTTCGAGTACTTCACGCTTGACGTCGGACATCAAGGCCTCGCGCTTGAGGGAGAGCAATTCCTTCACGGTGCGCTTATTGATCTCTTCCTGAAACGCATTGCGCACCACGCGGTTAAGTTGATTGGCGCCAGCCGCTTCATTGAGGCCCACGTTACGGATGTATTCGCTAGGCTCGGAAATGCGCCAGCGCACATACCAGTCGATCACCACGCGCTGCTTCTCCGCGGTCAGCATGGGCTCGGTATCGCTGCTGTCCAGCGTCAATAAACGCTTGTCGATATACGAGACATTTTGAAATGGCGGCGGCAGCTTCCAGTTCAGCCCAGGCTCGGTGATGACTTCCTTGATTTGGCCCAGCGCATAGACCACGCCAAACTGGCGTTGGTCCACAACAAACAGGGTCGAACTGGCCAGTGCTAACAGCACCAACAAACTAGAAACAATAAATCCAATACGGTTCATGCTGTTCTCCTAGCGCACATCGCGCTCACGGGTGCGCGCCGCTTCGCGGCTGCGTGGATCCACCGCGTTGGCTGCGGGCAAGGGGGTCGGGGGCACAGCCGCTGGATTGCCAGCAGCTGCGGGCAATGCCAAGGGATCAACTCCGGCATTCATTTGCAATATCTTTTCAAGCGGTAGGTTTAACAAGGTCGCGCCCTGACGGGTATCGACCAGCACTTTGGTGACATTGGTATAGATTTGCTGCATAGCGTCCAGATACATGCGGTCGCGCGTGACTTGGGGTGCCTTTTGGTACTCATTAAACACCGAGCGGAAACGCTGCGCATCACCCTGGGCCTGGGCCACTACCCGGGCCTTGTAGGCGTCGGCTTCTTCCTTGAGGCGGGCCGCCGAACCCACGGCGCGCGGTATCACGTCGTTGGCGTAGGCTTGCGCTTCGTTCTTCGCGCGTTCACGCTCCTGTCCCGCTTTGAGCACATCGTCAAACGAAGCCTGCACTTGCTCGGGCGGGCGCACACCACCTTGCTGCAAGTTGATGGCAACCACCTCAATACCGACTTTGTAGCGGTCCAGAATGTCTTGCATCAAGGCACGCACACGCGGGGCGATTTGATCGCGCTCTTCGGACAGCGCGGCGTCCATTTTCATCTTGCCCAGGACTTCACGTACCGAGGTCTCTGCTGCTTGCACCACGGCGTCGGTGGGGTTTTTGCTTTCAAACAAAAAGGCCCGCGCATCACTTAAGCGGTATTGCACTGCAAACTTGATGTCCAAAATATTCTCGTCCTGGGTCAGCATCGCCGACTCACGCAAGCCGGTGGCCTTGAGCACGTTGTCCCGACCCACATCCACCGAACGGATTTGGGTAACGAAAACCAATTCATGGCGCTGAAATGGGTAAGGCAGCCGCCAGTTAAAGCCGGCATTGACCGTCGATTTATAACGACCGAACTGCGTAATGACGGCCTGCTGACCCTCCTGCACAATGAAAAAGCCAGTCGCCAGCCAAATCAAGACCAGCACCGCCGCAATCACTCCGCCACCAATTTGGATGTTCTTGAAATCGGGTGGCAAGAGGCTGCCGGTTCCCCGTGCGCCCCCGCCACGCTTGCCGCTGCCTATCCAGCCGTTTAATTTGCGGTTGAAATCGCGCCACAGTTCATCCAAATCGGGCGGGCCCGCATTCGTGCCAGGGCGTTGGCCGCCGCTTGGGCGGTCATTAGCCGGGTTGTTAGGGGGAGGCACATCGGGCCGGGTATCCGGTTTGACCTCGGGCCGACCCGCAGGCGAAGGTTCCTGGGGATTGGCGGGCGCATCGGGCACGCTACCCGCAGGGGATTGGGCTTCATCTGCGCGGCCCCAACGGCTGTCATTGAGATTGAACATGCCGCGCAAGCGCTCCACAATTGCGACAAAACTAAGCCTTGGCGTTGAAAATTTCATTGTTATACCTTGCGATTTGCAAACCCGATTGTCCACAATTACGAGTCGGCCTCATAGACCACGGGGGATTGGGAATCAGCGGGGTACAAAACCGGGGAGCCAGCAGCGGCTCGCGCGAGCAAGCTGCGCAGCTGCGCAAGTCCGGTTCCCGCTTGCGCGCTGAGAAAAACCCGGGCCGTTTGCTGACCGTCGAGTTCAAAAAAATCACTGCTTTGTAAGGGTAGCCGGGCCACGGGCATAGCGTCTATCTTGTTAAAAACCAATATCTGCGGCACTTTGTCGGCCCCGATTTCGATGAGTACGCGCTGCACTTGCTCAATTTGCAGCATGTAATCCGGGTTGGACGCGTCCACCACATGCAGCAACAAGTCAGCATCTACGGCCTCTTGCAAGGTAGCCTGGAATGCATCCACCAGCCCATGGGGTAGGTCGCGGATAAAGCCCACCGTATCGGACAGCGATACCGAGCGCTCCGCTTCACCTAAATACAGTTGGCGGGTGGTGGTGTCGAGCGTGGCAAACAACTGGTCGGCCGCATAGGCACGGGCTTTGACCAAGGCATTAAACAGTGTGGATTTGCCCGCATTGGTGTATCCGATGAGCGAGATGTTGAAGGCGCCGCGCCGGTCGCGTTGTTTGCGCTGCGTCTGGCGCTGGCGCTTGACCTTGTCCAACTGCTCTTTGGTGCGCTTGATGTTGGCGGCAATCATGCGCCGATCCAGTTCGATCTGGGTTTCACCCGGGCCGCCGCGATTACCGATGCCGCCGCGCTGGCGCTCTAGATGCGACCAGCGGCGCACCAAACGGGTACTCAAATACTGCAGCCGCGCCAGCTCCACTTGCAATTTTCCCTCGTGGCTGCGGGCTCTTTGGGCAAAGATTTCCAGGATCAAGAAGGTCCGGTCGTTCACCGGCATTTCTAAGCGGCGCTCTAAGTTACGTTGCTGGCCGGGGCTGAGGCTTTGGTCGAACAACACCTCTTGCGCGCCCAGGCTTTGGGCCAAGAGTTTGATTTCATCGGCTTTGCCGGTACCCACAAACAAAGCGGCATCGGGAGCGCGACGCTTACAGACGACTCTGGCCACCGGCTCCATACCCGCAGTGTGCGCAAGTTGGCCCAATTCATCTAGCGCCGAATCGAAATGCGCAAGACCTAAATCGACGCCCACCAAAATGGTGCGCACGCTGAAATCGGCTTGTCGCGAGGTCAAATCAGATCTGCGTACGCAGCAGCCCGATGGGGCCGCCCTGTAGCGATATCAGGGCGCTTCAGCGCCGTCGGAAGGGGGCAGTGCGAAATTGACTGCACGCCCCGGCACGATCGTGGAAATCGCATGCTTGTAGACCATCTGGGTCACGGTATTTCGCAGCAAAACCACGTACTGATCAAAGGATTCAATCTGTCCCTGCAGTTTGATACCGTTGACCAGGTACACCGAAACCGGGACATGCTCCCGGCGCAAGGCGTTTAGAAAGGGGTCTTGGAGAAGTTGACTTTTGTTGTTCACGATATTTTCCGTGTTGAAGGTAGTAAGAACAGTTGAAGATACCACATTGGCAATGGATTCTCAGTGGCCAAAGTCACGGTGGGGGCTTAAGGCATGCGGCAAGGAGTTCAATCCTTGTCGGCATAGGGGTTGGCGGCTGACTTCATTTGGATACGCAGAGGTGTGCCCACCAAGTTAAATTCTTTGCGAAAACGCCCTTCCAAAAAGCGTTTATAGGCTTCTGTCACATGCTCGAGCGAATTGCCATGAACCACAATAATCGGCGGATTCATGCCCCCTTGGTGGGCATAGCGCAACTTAGGGCGGTACATGCCAGTTTTCTTAGGCGTCTGAAACTGCACTGCCTCCAACAGCAAGCGGGTCAACACCGGGGTGGGCATTTTGCAGTTGGCCGCTCGGTGCGCCTGGGCAATCGAATCCCACACCGGCCCCAGGCCCTGGCGCTTGCGCGCAGAAATCAAATGCAAGGCAGCAAACTTTAAAAATCCTAAGCGGGTTTCGAGCGAGCGTTTCACCAGTTCGCGCTGGTACTCGTCCACCGCATCCCATTTATTCACCGCCACCACCACCGCGCGCCCCGACTCCAGGATATAGCCGGCAATATGGGCGTCTTGGTCGGTGACGCCTTCAATCGCATCGATCAGTAGCAAGACCACGCTGGCCGATTCAATCGCCTGCAAAGTTTTAACCACCGAAAACTTTTCAATTGCCTCAAATACTTTACCTTTGCGGCGCAGACCTGCGGTATCAATCAGTTCGAATTTTTGCCCGCTGCGCTCAAAGGGAATGGAAATGGTGTCGCGCGTGGTGCCTGGCAGATCAAAGGCCACCAGGCGTTCTTCACCCAGCCAGGTGTTAATCAGCGTGGATTTGCCCACATTCGGCCGCCCCGCTACCGCCAGTTTGATCGTCCCAGGCTGGCTTTCTTCGGGCTCGGGCGCATCCGGGTCGGGCGCGAAAGGCGCCATCACCTGATCCATCAGCGTGCGCATGCCTTGTCCATGGGCTGCGGAGACGGCGATAACTGCACCTAAGCCGAGCTCATAAAACTCGCCAAACTGCGTGGTTTCGGTCATGCCTTCGGCTTTGTTGGCCACCACATAGCTGGTTTTTCCCAGGCGGCGCAGGTACTTGGCAATTTCGTAGTCTTGCGCCGACACGCCGCCACGGGCATCCACAATAAACAGCACGGCATCGGCTTCGGCCACCGCTTGGCGGGTCTGCTTGGCCATTTCTTTGAAGATACCGGTGGTCGCATCAGGCTCAAAACCGCCGGTGTCCACGACGATGATTTCCTGCTTACCGTGCTTAGCGTTGCCATAGTGGCGGTCGCGCGTCAATCCGGCAAAGTCCGCAACGATAGCGTCGCGGCTTTTCGTTAGCCGGTTAAATAGAGTCGACTTGCCTACATTAGGCCTGCCGACCAGAGCGATGACCGGTTTCATACAGCGCAGCCCTAGGGCCTATTGCAGCCGGAACCCGATGACGTTACCGCGCTGGGTGATGACCACCCAGGTCGAAGCAAGCCACAAAGGCGCAGAAACAATCGGTGAACCATCGGTGCTGAGGCGGTTTAAGAGCTTGCCGTCGGTAGGAGAGAGAAAGTGCAGATTGCCGTCGCCATCGCCCAACAGCAAAGCGCCACCGGCCAGCGTGGGACCCGTCACATTACGAAAGCGCAATTTTTCGTTAGTCCACAATTTTTCGCCATCGGCGCGGCGCCAGGCGATCACTTTGCCATCGCTTTCGGTACCGAACACGGTTTGGGCATCACCGCCGATACCCGAAGCGCCAGAGGCGGATTTATTCCACAGACTGCGGCCGGTACGCGCGTCCACGCAGGCGACAGCGTACTGAAAGGCCCGCAGACAAACGGAATCGGTAACCCGGCTCACACCCGAGACCAAATCAGCCAGGCGCTCCACCTCGTTCACCCCCCGCCCGCTGGCTACTTGCACATCCCAGCGCAGCGATCCATTTTGCGGGTTCAAACCGAGCAAGCGGCCGCCTTGCGCCACCAGCAGGGTATCGCCTACCGCCGTCAATAAGCCGGCCTGCGCCAGTAACAAGGTTTCACCAGAACGCTGCTGCGTCCAGAGCTTACGCCCGTTTGCTGCGTCAAAGGCATAGACGGTGCGGTCCGCCGCCAAAACGAATACCCGCTCGCCTGCGACCAAGGGCGCGGTGACTACCAGCGAAGGAATCTTTTGACGCCATAGCTCTTTTTGCTCGCTTTGGACAATCAACTGGTTATCCAGGCTAAGCACTGCGACAAACTGCTTGTCGGCGCCTACACCGGCACTGAGTAATTGCCCGGCGCTGGCCCGCCCACGTACTTGACCGCTGGCGGCATCAATCAGGCTCAGTTCGCCTTGACTGGAAGCAGCCCACAGCAGGGGGCCGACCGCACGCATCTCCAGAGGCGACGCGGTAGAGCCCACATTGACGCGCCATACTTCCTTGACGGCCAGACTGGCGGGATTGGCCTCCAGGGACTCGGGTTTTGGTTTATCAAAACCGGCGCAACCGACCAGTGCCAGTGCCACGCCGCAGACACAGCCTGCAAACAGGCTGCGCAAAAAAGATCTGGCTTGCGGCATTATTTCAGCCCCTCAGCCGACTTGGGAGCAGCCACAGCCTCTGGGTCCACGCCCAGCGCATTGAGTTTGACCTGCACTACGCGCCGGTATTGCGCGCGCTCTTCTAATTTTTGGTAGGCCAGTAAATAAGCCGCTTTGGCCTCGGAACGCTTATCCTGCACCGCAAAAATATCGCCTTTGCGATCGGCCACCAGGGCCGCAAATGCTTCGTCGGCAACGCCGTCTAGCAGCGTGAGGGCCTGCGCATAGTCTTTGGCATCGAAGTACATATTGGCCAAGCGCAGGCGAGCGATAGCGGTATAGCCCTGGTCACCGGATTTATCCACCACCCATTGCAAAGCCGACTTAGCAGCGTCGGTATCGCCCTTATCCATGGCCTGGCGCGCCACAGCTAAGGCGGCCTGTTGGGTATAGGTGGCCGATGGGTGGCGCTCTTTCATATCCGAAAAGCTTCGCTGCGCCAAGGCCGTATCACCGGTTGCTACCGACTTGCTCATTTCATCAAACAAGGCGGCAGACTGGCTTGCCTGGCTGCGCTGCCAATAGTGGTAGCCGTTCCACGCGACCACCGCCAGCAGTACGACGACGAGTAGCCCGGTGATCAAATTGCCGTATCGGCTCCAGAAATGTTTGAGCTGGTCAAGCTGCTCTTGTTCTTCAAGGTCTAATTGGTTGGCCATGGCATTACGTGATTAAGCGCCGGATTGTAGGCTTTGCGCCCATTGCGCCCAATCGGCCATGGCGACCGTGCGCTGTAGGGTCGATGCATTGCGCAGGTCTTTGATGCTCAGATTACCGCCGGCCATTTCGTCGGCGCCAAACACCAGGGCATAGCGGGCTCCGCTAGCGTCGGCTTTTTTGAACTGAGATTTCATGCTGGCCATGGCGCCGTCCGCACTCGCGTGCAACTGCACCGCCACGCCCACACCACGCAATCGCTCCAGTGTGCGCAGCGCATCAGGCAGAAAATTTTTATCGGTGACCACCGCGAACGCATCCGGTGCCGTCGGCACAGCGTGCACGCCCTGTGTCTTGAGCAACTCCAGCAATCGCTCCATGCCCAGCGCCCAGCCCACCGCCGGCGCAGCTTTACCGCCTACTTCTTCCACCAGGTAGTCATAACGCCCGCCCCCGCATATCGTTCCCTGGGAGCCTAGTTCGGTCGTCACAAACTCAAACACCGTAAGGTTGTAATAGTCCATACCGCGCACTAGCCGGGGGTTGATGACATAGTCCACTGCATTGGCCTTCAATATGGCCAGTACGGCATCCAAGTGCGCGCGTGATGCATCGCCCTGGAAGTCCATGAGCCGTGGTGCAGCCTCAATCACGGCCTGCATAGCCGGGTTTTTGCTATCGAGCAAGCGCAATGGGTTCAGGTGCAGACGGCGGCGCGAGTCAGCGTCCAAGACTTCGTCATGCTGTTCAAAATAGGCAATCAAGGCGGCACGGTGCAATTTACGTTCGTCCGGCTGGCCCAGGTTATTGATGTGCAATTGCACGCCTTGCATGCCTAACTCTTTCCATAGCGCATGCGCCATCAAAATGAGTTCAGCGTCGAGTTCCGGGCCGGCAAAGCCCAAGGCTTCGGCGCCAACTTGGTAAAACTGGCGGTAACGCCCGCGCTGTGGACGCTCGTGGCGGAACATAGGGCCGATGTAGAACAGGCGTTTACCACCGTTATACAAAAGGTTGTGCTCCACGACGGCGCGCACCAAGCCGGCAGTGTTCTCAGGGCGCAGGGTGAGCTGCTCGCCATTGAGTCGGTCTTCAAAGGAGTACATCTCCTTTTCAACAATATCCGTCACCTCGCCCAGACCGCGCACAAATAGTGCGGTAGGTTCGACAATCGGCGTGCGGATACTCTCGTAAGCATAGCGCCGCATCAAGGAACGAACCCGCGCCTCCAAGTCTTCCCATCGCGCCGATTCCGGCGGCAGGATGTCGTTCATGCCTTTGACAGCCACCAGGCGTTCCGCCTTGCGTGGCGATGGTGCTTGATTCATAAAGTGTGTTTTATTTGAGCGCCGGCGCCCCAAAGCGCTCACGGATATAGTTTTCCACCACCGCTTGGAATTCGGTGGCTATCGATTCACCACGCAAGGTCATGCGTTTTTCGCCGTCGATAAATACCGGGGCCGCAGGAGCCTCGCCGGTGCCCGGCAGGCTGATGCCTATGTCGGCATGCTTGCTTTCGCCTGGCCCGTTGACGATGCAGCCCATGACCGCGACCTTCAGGCCTTCCACACCGGGAAACTCTTTGCGCCAGACCGGCATTTGATCGCGCAAAAAATTGTCGATCTGCTGGGTAAGTTCCTGAAACGTGGTGCTGGTAGTTCGTCCGCAGCCGGGGCAGGCGGTCACGCTCGGAACAAAAGCGCGCAAACCCAGTGCCTGCAAAATTTCGGCCGCAATCACCACCTCCTGGTTACGCGACTCACCTGGCGCAGGGGTCAGGGACACGCGAATGGTGTCGCCAATACCTTCTTGCAGCAAAACCGACAAAGCTGCGCTGGAAGCCACCGTGCCTTTGGTCCCCATACCCGCCTCGGTCAGACCCAGATGCAGGGGATACGAAGTGCTGCGGCCGAGCTCGCGATAGACCGCGATCAAGTCCTGCACGCCACTGACTTTGCAAGAAATAATGATCTGGTTGGCGGCCATGCCCATGGATTGCGCCAGCTGCGCGGAACCCACCGCCGAGCTGATCAAGGCCTGGTACATCACCTGCTTGTAATTGCGCGGCTCAGGCAGCTTGCTGTTGGCATCCATCAAATCAGCGAGTAACTCCTGGTCCAGACTGCCCCAGTTCACACCGATGCGCACCGGCTTATCCCAGCGCATGGCTGCGTCAATCATTTGCCCGAACTGCCGGTCTTTCTTATCGCCCTTGCCGACATTGCCCGGGTTGATACGGTATTTGGAAAGCGCCTGCGCACAATCGGGAAAATCTGTCAGCAATCGGTGGCCGTTGTAATGAAAATCACCGATCAAGGGCACGGCGATACCCATGCGGTCTAATTGTTCACGGATATAAGGAACCGCCTGTGCCGCTTCGGGCGTATTGACGGTGATGCGCACGAGCTCGGAACCGGCCAGCGCTAACTCCTTCACCTGAATCGCCGTACCGATGGCGTCCACTGTGTCGGTGTTGGTCATAGACTGGATACGCACGGGCGCGCCGCCACCAATGGTGATTACATTGCTGTCCCAGCGCACACTGGCCTGAAGGCCTTGGCGCGCCGCTACTCCATTGGGGTTCAAAAAAGTCTGACTTGTCATCACGGCACCTTGAATCTGGCAACATTGTCTTGGGTATGCGTCTCCAACGAGAAAAGCACGCCTCGCAACCATACATCGGTATGGTCGGCCCGTCCTACCACCACCACAAGTGGTAAGTCGCCAAGCACTTCGGCAGCTTCAGCAGCAGCCAATGTGCGTCGCAACAAGACCGTTCCCTTGGCGTCGGTGACTTCAATCCAGGTACTACCGCGCGCCTTGAACACCAGCACCGGTTGTGCAAGCTTGAGCGTGGATGCGCCGCGATCCAGCGCGGTGGGCAGCGCAGGTGCCTCGGGCATGGACGCGGCAGGCATGGCTTGGACGGCAGCGTCTTGCGGCTCTGGTTGGGTCGCCGGTGCTGCAGGCGCGCTGGGCTGCGGCGCAGCAGCTGTTAGCGCAGCTTGACCCATCTGCGCGATCTGCGCAATCTGCGGATAGAAATAAATCAAACCAGCTAACAACAACAAAACCAATGCAATCCACCAGACCGGAGACACCGGCCCCGGTGCATCGCGCAGCATGGTCCGCCGCGTTTCCTTGGCGAAACCTCCCGCCGCTTCGTGCATGCCGGGGGCAGGCCCCTGGGGCGTCGGCTGCGGCAATTGGGCCAATACGGCCTGTGCATCCAGGCCGAGAAAACGCGCCACGCTGGCGACCATGGCGCGGCCGCTGTGCAGATTGTGGCCTTTTTCAAATTGATTATTCTCAAAGGCCTGCAAGCGCGGTACCGATACTTTCAGGCGCGCCGACAAGCTCTCCAGGGACATCCCCAAGTCCAAGCGCGCACGCTGCAACTGCTGCCCCACGCTAGGCGCTTTCTCTGCAAGCGGCACATCGGCAAGTTCGGAAGGCACGCGCAGGCCCATCCTTGGTTCGTCCGCATCAGTCATCGAACACCCCTTTATCGAGCAAACTCAGCTCAGGAGATGGAGCAAAACGGCTACGCAAGCTTGCGCTCAATGCCGTCACTTGTAAGCCGTCTCCGCGCTTGCGGGCCAGCTTGATGCCCAGCCACATGGTCTGGGCATTGGCCCATTGCGAAGCATTGAGCGGAGCAAGCAAAGCCTGCGCACGCGCGTAATCCGCCTGATTAAACAAATGCAAGGCCAGGTTATAGCCGACCACCGGGTTGCTGGGGTCTAAGCGAAAGGCCATGCGTAAACTATTTTCCGCATCGGCCGCCTGCCCGGCCTTGGCCTGACACAAGCCCTGGGTCAGCCAGGTTTTGGCGCGTGCGTCGTAGGCCGGGTTGGCCAAGGCGGCGCTAAACATGGCCATGGCCTCGCCCATACGGCCTTGCTGGCACAAAAACCATCCGTAATTGTGTTGCACTGAAGCCGCTTGCGCCTGTACCGCCAGGGCTTTGCGAAAGCCTTCCTCGGCGAGTGCCGGCTCGTTCATACGCATATAAATCAGGCCGCGCAGGTTATGCGCTTCGTACAAACCATTGTCTGCGGCCAGGCTTTGCTGCATGGCGTCCAGCGCATAGCTGTTCATTCCGTCGGCAAAATAGGTGGAGGCCAACTCCAAATACACCCGGGCGCGCTTGCGTGCCTCCGAATCGACAGCGCCGGCACTCAGCTCGGACTTACCAGCACCTGCGCATGCTGCCAGCAAGACTAGCAAGTACAGGCCAGCAAACACACGGCTGCGGGCGATCCAAGGGGCATAGACCCTGCGCGGCGCTAGCGCCAAACAAGCCTGCGCATCAAACCGCATGCAGCACCTCCGCCGAGGCTGCAAGTCCAGGCGACGCGGTTTCGCGCGCTTTACGCTTGTCCATGCGCAACATGACGCGAGTACGGTCGCGCACTTCGCCTGCCAGCTGACCACAAGCGGCGTCAATATCATCGCCGCGGGTCTTGCGTACCGTGGTAATGATTCCCGCGTCATTCAAGCTGCGGGCAAAGGCTGCCACGGCTGGCTGCGTAGAGCGCTGCAAGCCGGACGCGGGGAAGGGATTGAAGGGAATCAGATTGAGCTTGCACCATCCGGCGCGGCCCTGGCCATAGCGGCGCAGCAGCGCGATCAATTCCTGCGCCATGGCCGGCGTGTCATTCACGCCATTCAACATGCAATATTCAAAGGTGATGAAGTCGCGCGGCGCCACTGCCAGATAGCGTTCGCAAGCGCGCATGAGTTCATCAAGCGGGTACTTTTTATTCAAGGGAACCAAGTCATCGCGCAGTGCGTCTTGCGGGGCATGCAGAGAAACCGCCAGCGCCACCGGGCAGTCCTGGCCCAAGCGGTCCATGATGGGCACCATGCCGGAGGTGGACACCGTCACGCGGCGGCGCGACAAACCATAGGCGTGGTCATCTAGCATGGTGCGCAAAGCCGGTAACAGTTCAGCGTAATTTTGCAATGGCTCACCCATACCCATCATGACCACATTGGAGATGATGCGTTCATCGCGCCCGAGGTGCTTGCGCAAAAAATGCTCAGCAAACCAAAGCTGGGCAATGATTTCGCCCGCCGTGAGGTTGCGGCTAAAGCCCTGGTGGCCCGTAGAACAAAAGCGGCAGGCTACCGCGCAACCGGCCTGGGACGAAACACACAAAGTGCCACGGTCGGCCTCGGGGATATACACCGCTTCGATAGCGTCACCAGCGCCAACATCGAACAACCACTTGATCGTGCCATCTGCAGATACTTGCTGCGATACCACCGGCATCGCCTGCACCATGGCGCCGGTCTTGAGCTTTTCGCGCAAGGACTTGGCCAGGTCGCTCATCGCCTCAAAGTCGCTAGCGCCTCTTTGGTGTATCCAGCGAAACAATTGCACGGCCCGGAATCGCTTCTCGCCCAGGCGCTCGCAAAAACGGGCCAAACCCTCGAGGTCGTAGTCGAGAAGATTGACCCGCATAGTCGAATTTAGCGTGTGTAAATCTGCATGCCAGGGAAGAAAAAGGCAATCTCTGCTGCCGCTGTTTCCGGCGCGTCCGAGCCATGCACCGCATTGGCATCAATGCTGGCTGCAAAGTCAGCGCGAATGGTGCCGGGGTTGGCCTTTTTAGGGTCGGTAGCGCCCATCAGGTCGCGGTTGGTGATGATGGCGTTGGGACCTTCCAAACACTGAATCATCACCGGGCCGGAAATCATGAAATCGACCAAGTCTTTGAAGAAGGGACGCTCTTTGTGCACAGCGTAAAAAGCTTGCGCCTCGCCGCGCGAGAGGTGGGCCATACGGGCCGCGATCACCTGCAGTCCAGCGCCTTCGAAGCGGGCGTAAATTTGTCCGATGACGTTTTTCGCCACAGCGTCGGGTTTGATGATGGAGAGCGTGCGTTCGATTGCCATAGTCTTGAGTA
>JAEMRG010000395.1 GCA_016463455.1 Rhodoferax sp. | reverse complement strand
AGATTGAAAACCTGTCGATCCACGACGGCTCCCTCTTTCCCACCAGCATTGGCGCCAACCCGCAACTCTCGATTTACGGCAACGTCAACCGACTGGCACAAGGCTTGGCGAAGCGGCTGGGGGGCGCGGCGGTCGCGCTTGCATAAACGCAAACGCTATGAAAAACCGCCGCCGATTGGCACACCTTATCGGCATCGCCACCCTGCTAGTTAACAGCGCGGCGCAAGCCGATTGGACGCCCGTCGGACCTACGAGCGGCGCACAATTTTTTATGGACAAAGCCAGCCTTACTCGTAAAGCCGGCATGGTGCAAGTCTGGGAACTGGTAAACATGGAACAGGCCGACGGCCAAGGCGTGCGCTCCAGCCGCTTTTTGGTCGAGTACGACTGCAAGGCAAAACGCAGCCGCGGTCTGGAGATGCAGACTTATAAAGAGCCCATGGGCACCGGCAAATTGCTGCAACAACTAGGACCGGACCCTGATGGTTGGGAAGCCGTGCCACCGGACAGCATTTTTTCGCAGCGCATGGGCATGGCTTGCGGGAAATAGTCGGCATAAAAACCCCATAAGAGGAGCGCCTGGCGGAAGCTGTGAGATTCGAACTCACGGAGGACTCACATCCTCGCCGGTTTTCAAGACCGGTGCCTTAAACCGCTCGGCCAAGCTTCCATGGGCCGGGATTCTAACTGCGGGGTTCGCCTACAACTCTTGGCGTATCAGGCAGTGGCGCTTGGCGATGGGCTGGCGGCTGGCGCATCGCCGTCATAAATCTCGCCACCAAAGCGCAGCGCGCTGTGTTCGCGTTGGGATTGGAGCAGCGGATAAAACATCTGGTGGTACCAGCGCTCTGGGCCGAAGAGGTGATCATCGGCCAGGCCTACTTCCTCGGGGTATTGGCGCGTAATCAGGGCGCTGCCGAAAATCAAATCCCAGATAAACAGCAAATTACCAAAATTGCCTTTGTAATGGCCCACGCCATCGGCGTTGGTAATAGCGTGGTGCGCCCAGTGCGTGGCCGGTGTAGAAATAGTGCGCTCCAGTACCCACATGAGCGGGCGCAGCGCCGGTATTTTGTAGAGTGCCTGGTCCCAGCGCCAGGCGCAGTGCGCGCCCAAAATCACCGCCAGTTTCACCACTACGTACAAGGCGTAAACGATACCGCCTACGCCCAAATACAAGAGCGCACCAGCCAACCACAGACCCGGCATCATCAGGTAATAAAAGAAGTTATTGCGAAAGGTGACGCGGATACTCATGTACTGCGCCGAATGGTGCGCGCGGTGCAGCGGCCATAAAAACGTGGTGTGCGACAAACGGTGCCACCAATACTGGCTCAGGTCATCCAAAACAATAAGCAGGCCTACCATCGCCAACCAAGGCCAATCGGCAATTACGCCTTTGGCGTCAGGGAAAACCGTTGCGCCTAGTTTGGAAGTCACTAAAATGGCCAGTGGTTGGGTAATGGCCAGCAAACTAATAAACATCAGTAGCTCGAGCTTGGTGTCGTCGCCGCTGGCATTTACTTTGCGGCTGTAAAGGCGGCTGACAATCTCCATCAACGCAAAGCCAAGGATCAGACACAAGACCAGCGTGTTTTGAATTTGACTAGGGTTCATTATTTATATTTCACTTTCAAATTGGCACGCAAAGCACTCAATGGTGCTTTTTATTGGGGGCTAATGTGTCTTTAAGCAAAAACGCCATGCAGTGCGTTTCCACCACTGGGGCTGCGACAGGGGTATTTAATTGCACGCGCCGCTGGCGAATCCAGGTCATCG
>JAEMRG010000394.1 GCA_016463455.1 Rhodoferax sp. | reverse complement strand
TGGTGCAGGTGGTGCAGGTACTGTTGCGGCCTTGCTGGCTGGAACGGCTTTGTCATCGCGCCCGTAGTTAAAGCTTTGGGCGCCTTTTTGCCCCTTGGACTGTGCAATCGCATTGGAGCGTTTGCTTTGTATCAGCCAGTCCTGCACGCCGCCTTCAAACTCACGCCAGCGGCCCGGGCCTTCATAGGCAATCGTGCTGGTCACCACATTGTCCAAAAACGTACGATCATGGCTGACCAAAAACACCGTGCCATCGTAGTTTTGCAACAGGTCTTCCAGCAATTCCAGGGTGTCGATGTCCAGATCGTTAGTGGGTTCATCCAGCACCAGCACATTGGCCGGGCGGGCGAACAGCCGCGCCAACAACAAGCGGTTGCGCTCGCCACCGCTGAGGGAGCGTACCGGCGAATTAGCGCGCGCTGGCGAGAACAAAAAATCACCCAGATAGCTTTTTACATGCTGGCGCCGGTTACCGATCTCAATCCATTCGCTACCCGGGCTGATAAAGTCTTCTAGCGTCGCATCCAAGTCCAAAGCATTGCGCATCTGGTCGAAATAAGCGACCGCGATATTGGCGCCTTGGCGCACCGTGCCCCAGGGGCTGTGACCGGGTTCGGGCGCGGGTGCGTTGGCAGGCGCCGGGTCGGGTTGCAGCTCGCCCAAAATCAATTTAAGGAGCGTAGTTTTGCCTGCACCATTGGGGCCGAGTAAGCCGATCTTGTCGCCACGCAAAATCGTGGCGCTGAAGTCCTGGACAATATTTTTGCTGCCAAAACGCTTGGATATATGGGTTAGTTCGGCTACCAATTTGCCGCTGCTGGCACCACTGCTGACATCCATGTTCACGCTGCCCAGCACATCACGGCGCGCCTCGCGCTGCGCACGCAAATTGTCTAGGCGCACGATGCGCGCGGTGGCCCGTGTGCGCCGGGCCTCTACGCCTTTACGTATCCACACTTCTTCTTGCGCCAGCAGCTTATCGGCGCGGGCGTTGATCACCGCCTCTTGGGCCAGTTGCTCTTCTTTTTGCAGCAAATAGGCGGCAAAGTTACCCGGGTAGGACAGCAGCTTGCCCCGGTCCAACTCGACGATGCGGGTGGCGACGTTATCTAAAAATGAGCGGTCGTGGGTAATGGTAATGAGCGAGCCTGCAAAGTCCACTAACAGACCTTCTAGCCATTCGATGCTGTCCAAATCCAGGTGGTTGGTCGGCTCGTCCAGAAGCAGCACATCGGGCTGTGTGACCAGCGCCTGCGCCAGGGCCACGCGCTTTTTGGTGCCGCCCGAGAGCGTGCTGACGATCGCCTCTGGGTCCAGATGCAAGCGGTGCAGGGTCTCGCCCACGCGCTGCTCCCAGTTCCAGCCGTCTAGCGCCTCAATCTCGCTTTGCATTGCGTCCAGATCGCCCTGGCCTTGCGAGTAGTCGTCGATCAAATCACGTACCCGTTGCAAGCCCACGCTGACTGCGTCAAACACGCTGGACTGGGCGTTTAAATCCGGCTCCTGCGCCACATAGGCGACGCGCAGTTGGCTTTGCACTTGCAGCACGCCGTCATCGGGTTTTTCCAGCCCAGCCAAAATTTTGAGCAGCGAGGACTTGCCGGTGCCATTGCGACCGATCAAGCCCACCCGCTCCAGGGTTTCGAGTGAAAAGCCTGCATGGTCTAGCAGGGGTACATGCCCAAACGCGAGTTGGGCTTCCAGTAAGGTGATAAGCGCCATGTGGCGCGGATTATCCCCTGCTAAGTTGCGGCAAGCGGTCTAGCACCAGTTTGGCGCTGTACAGCA
>JAEMRG010000107.1 GCA_016463455.1 Rhodoferax sp. | reverse complement strand
GCGCGAGTGCGTGACCAACTGGCCATCCTGAAAGAGCAAGCCTTTGGCGCGGCGGGGCGCGACAACGTGGTGGTGCTGCCGCTGCGGGCTTGATAGGCAGTATCCTTACTAGCCGGTCGTGTGAGAGGCACAAAGCCTGCCCAAATCACCAGAGGCGCTTGACCAACAACTCTGAGCTCCCGCGCATATGGCCATATGGCAGGCACGCGGGCCGCCGTTGGGGAGTGGGCGCGGTGCGCATGTCGGGGAGGGTGTTGCGCCCGAGCCTGGCTGGGCAACCGACTGGGACGGGGCGGCGCAAGCGGCCCCCGACTTTGAGCTCGATCAGCGCATCAACGGGTGACCAGGCAAAACGGTGACTCAGACTCGCTGCCGGGTAGCTATGCGCCCGGCAACCCCGGCGCGCTGCTAACCCCTTTTGAACAGCGCATTTTGGTGGTGGACCGGCTAGGTACGGCCTGACTGCGGGCGCGGCGCGGGTTTCTACGTGCGTTCAGGGCTCTTTCAAGGGGCGATGCTTGGCCTACCGCGCAGAGTCGCCGGTGGGCTCCCGGAGTCAGCTGAGCTCACCGGGCAACCAATACCCCCCCAAAACACCCGGTTGCGTCTTGAAATTGTCATCACCGTCTTTGATCATCCATTGCCTGCGATTCAAGCAGTGCCCGTTTTGGCCTGCATCCCAGCACTCTTCGTTGTACTTACTAAGCTTCAAACACTATGCATTCTCTACTCAAACCTCATCCCGCGTTATCCCTTTTGGCTTTGTCCTTAGGACTGGCGTTTCCTGTGATGGCGCAGGACTTTACATTGAGAACCATCACTGTAACCGGACAGATCGCCAGCGCCCGCAAAGCCTTGGCCGACCAGGAGCGCGCTGACCATATCGTTAGCGTCATCAGCGCCGATGACATTGGCGCCCTGCCCGATAAAAATGCCGCAGAGGCGCTGGCCCGCATGCCCGGTGTATCTGTGCAGCGTGACCAGGGCGAAGGCCGCTATGTCAGTATTCGCGGCCTGGGACCCGACCTAAACAGCGTCACTATCAATGGCTCGCTGGTGCCTGCCCCCGAAGCCAGCCGCCGCGGTGTGGCGCTGGACACCTTGCCCGCGGGGATGATCCGTTCCTTGGAGGTGAGCAAGACGCTGACCCCGGACCGCGATGCCAATTCCATTGGCGGCACGGTGGATGTAAAGACACTCTCAGCCTTTGACGTGCCCGGTGATTTGCTGACCCTGGGCCTGGGCTTTGGCCAGGACCAACTGACAGGCCAGGTGAGCCCGAATGCGAATGCCCTGTGGGCCACCCGCTTGCAGGGCGGCAAGCTCGGCGTGGCGATTGGCATTAGCAAAGAACAACGCAAGTTTGGCTCCGACAACGTCGAAACCGGCGGAGCCTGGACCAATGGCAGACTGACGGGTGTCGAGCTGCGCGACTACCTGCCCAACCGCGAACGCGGCGCTGTGTCGATCAACTTGGACTACCGTCCTGCCCCCGGCGAGACCTATTACCTACGCGGCTTCAACAGCGACTTCAGCGATGACGAAGTGCGTGATCGCCTGACCATCAGCAGCATCGTCGGCGGCTCGCTGGCGGAGGGCCAGAGCGGAGCCGCCCGCGCTGAGCGCCGCCTACGCCAACGCAAATACACCCAAGACATCGGCTCGATGGTGCTGGGTAGCACACAACAGATTAAAAACTGGGAACTGGAAGCCGCTTTAGGCTTGGGTATGGCCAATGAGACTACGCCCGAATCCATCAATGACGCGCGTTTTCGCCAAAATGTCGTGACCGGTGTGTCATTCACCAACACCCAAACACCATTACTCAGCGGCCCACCCGCTTTGTACGACCCTGCGCTGTACTCATTGAACGCAGTCACCCTGCAAGCGCGCACCAGCAAAGACAAAGAGCAAAACATCAAGTTCGATGCCAAGCACAAGTTCGACCTGGGCAGCACCACGGGTGAACTGAAAATAGGCGCCAAGCTGAGCCGCCGGGAAAAGACCAACGACACCGACCAATGGAGCTACTCAGCATCGGCCTTGGGCTCGCCCAAGCTGACGCCTTTTGTGCAGGGTGAGCTGGACTATTCGCTCGGCCGCGTGGGGCTGGGAATCAACCCCGCGCTGGTTCGTGCTGCGGTGGCTAATTTGCCCCGCGATGCCGCCAAGCTAGCGCGTGAGTCCGCCGTCAATGACTTTGTACTGAACGAAGACATTGACAGCACCTATGTTCAAAGCAGTTTCGACCTCACAGCGGACTGGAACTTGTTGGTAGGCATGCGCAACGAGTCCACCCGCTTCCGCGCCAACGGCTTCCAAATCAACTCGGCCAATGCCATTCAGGCGCTGGCCAAAGAAAACAGCTACAGCAACCTGCTACCCGGCATTCACACCCGCCACCAACTGGACAAGCAGACCAGCTTGCGCGCTGCCTGGTCGAACGCCGTGGTGCGGCCCAACTTCAGCCAGATTGCACCGGGAATCAACCTAACTAGCGCCACCGAGGCGACTATCGGCAACCCGGATTTGAAACCCCTGAAAGCCGCCAATCTGGACCTGGGTGTTGAGCGTATGCTGGGCAAAGACGGTGCAGTGTCGGTCTATGCGTTTGCCAAAAATATTCAGGACTTCACCTACACCACCAATCTGGCGGGTACGGGTGTCTGGGCCAACTACACGTCGGCTGTCAGCTACGCCAATGGCGACGGGGCCAAAGTGCATGGCCTGGAGCTGGCCTACATGCAGGCGCTGCGCGATTTGCCGGGCGCACTGTCGGGCTTGCTGATTGGCGCAAACGCGACCTTCTCTAAGTCGTCGGCCTCGCTTTCGCGCTACGACATCTCTACCAAAACCACACTGTCGCGCGATGTGGCGCTGCCCGGCCAATCCGACACGACCATCAACCTATGGGTGGGCTACGAGCGCGGCCCGCTGAGTACCCGCTTGGCCCTGAACAGAAAATCGCCTTACCTGTTGGAAGTGGGCAACGATATTCTGGATGCAAGCGGGGACCGGTATGTGGACAGCCAGCAGCAGGTCGACTTCACGCTGGGCTACCAGGTTCACAAGAATGTTCAAATGACGTTCGAAGCTGTCAATTTGACGGACGAAAAGTACTATGTGTATCTAGGATCACCAACCTACAACACGCAGTTCGAGCGCTATGGGCGCACGCTGCGGGTAGGTGTCAAATTTGCCATGTTTTGATTTAGGGTACGTATGAAATGTTGAAGACTTTGGTTGCGCTGGGCATGGCCAGCGCACTCCCCGCGCTTGCTGCGCCGGCGCTACCCACCCCGGCTTTTCTTAGAGGTGCCAATGAAGTCCGTGCGCTGCAAGACGGCGCATGGCTGGCCCTGCACAAGAAGTCGGTACGCTTGATCGACGCGCGTGGCCAGGAGCGCGCACGCGTTGCCTTGCATGGCAAACATCTGGACGCCCGTCCTTTGGTGGGTGGCGCGCTGGCCGTGGTGCTAGATGCAGACACCCAGCGCACGATGGCTTTGCTGGTAGACCTAAAAATTATGGCCTTCAGCGCAAGCGTGGCGGTCGAGTCTCCCGCATTCAAGGTGGAAGCACTCTGCCTGTACCGGGATGCGCAGGGGCTCAACCAGGTGTTTCTGGTGGGGTCGGAAGGCCTGTCCCAACAATGGGTACTGGGTAACGCGCAAGCTGCGCAGTCCGCCCGATTGGTGCGCAATTTGGCCCTCGCGCCAGGCGCGAAGTCCTGTGCGGTGGACGATGCAGACCATCGCTTGCGGGTGCAACTGGAAAGCGGGGGCGCTTGGGCGTACCGGGCCGATGCAGAAGGCAAGTTCACCGGCGGGTTCGTGAATGCCACCACAAAGCGTAACGGCAAAGGCGCGGCCATGGCCGAGCCTCCGCTGCCAATCGTGCAAGCCCGGGTGCAAACCGAGAGCATGGCACGCTTTGGCGATGTCGCGGATGACCCGGCCATCTGGATTCACCCCAATGATGCCAGCCGCTCGCGCGTGCTGGGCACCAACAAAAAGCAAGGTCTGCTGGTGTATGACTTGGCTGGCAAGCAACAGCAGTTCCTCGAAGTGGGCCGCATCAACAACGTGGATGTGCGCCAGCGCGTGCGCTTGGGGATGCACGAGCTGGACTTGGCAGTGGCCACGCAGCGCGATGATTTGTCCGTCGTCGTGTTCGCCATTGACGCGGATGGCCAGGTGCGCGAAAACAGCCGCATACCAACCGGCCTGAAGGACATTTACGGCATTTGCCTATACCAGCCGCGCACCGGTGGGTTGGAAGTCTTTGTGAATGACAAAGACGGTACCTATCAACGTTATGCCCTGGGCCATGCAGAGGGCAAGCTGACCCACGCCTTGGTACAAACCTTCAAGGTCGCCACCCAACCGGAAGCCTGTGTGGCCGACGATGCAGCGCAGCGTCTTTTTATTGGCGAAGAAAAGCGCGGCGTGTGGGTGATGAGCCTGGCAGTGTCGGTGCAGACTGCGCCTAAGTTGCTGATGGCAATGCCCATCGGTGGTCTGCTGCATGCCGATACGGAGGGTCTAGCCCTCTACCATGGCCAGCAAGGCAGTTACCTGGTGGTCTCTAGCCAGGGCAACAACAGCTATGTGGTGGCCGATGCTGCTCCGCCTTACCGGGTGCGTGGGGCATTTCGCATTGGCATCAACCTGGAGTTGGGGATCGATGGCGCGTCAGAAACCGATGGTCTGGAAGTGACTTCCACCGCGCTAGGTGCCGCATTCCCGCAGGGTATGCTGGTAGTGCAAGACGGCTACAAGCGCCTGCCCAATGGAGCGCAAAACTTCAAGCTTGTAGCGTGGGAGGACATTGCGGCGGCCTTGAAATTGCCATAAGGCTCCATATTTTGACGAGGTTTTCCCGCTGCTGTGTCCGAAGTGCGGTTGGCAGATGTGACTGATCGCTTTCATTATCGAGGGCGCGCAGATCAGACGGATCCTCGGCCACATCGAGGTCTACTCAGAGCCCCCGCGCATATGGCCATATGGCAGGCACGCGGGCCGCCGTTGCGGGATGAATGCGATGCGCAAATCTGTGAGGGTGTTGCGGCCCGAGCTGGCTGGGCAACCGACTGGGATGGGGCGGCGCAAGCGGCCCCCGACTTTGAGGTCGATCAGCGCATCAACGGGTGACCAGGCAAAACGGTGACTCAGACTCGCTGCCGGGGTCAGTTGATGGTTTCACTGGGGAAATCAACATATTGCTATTATGAAGTCACGGATTCAGGTTGAATGCTAAACATCCTCAGCTACCTAACCATCAGTTAATCAAAGTTGCAGTGCGTGCTTGAAGCCGCCAAATGATCAATGATTAGCGTAAGTTACAAATATAAACCAGCAATTGATGCTAAAAAAGATAATGCATGCAACTACCCCATAGATACTATCTAAGCGTCTGGCTTTAATATCCATCTCTGGGTCTGGATGCTCAATCCATTTGGTGGCAATGATCAGCTCCGCCATGAGGCAGATTAAAAAGACATAGCCCGTGACATAGAGGGCATCCATCAAGTTCATGTACTGCAAAGCGGGTAGATCGTTACCATTTGATATTTGCAAGGCAACCAGGGAAAGAATAGAGAAAATGGCGATTTGAAACCTAGAGTCGATGAGTTTGGGATTCAGCATCAAGGCAAATACGCCGCAGATGATGGCGAGCCAAATAGGCAGTATGTTTTTGACAAAAGAAGTTAAAACATTCCGATAAATAGGTAGCTGGAAATCTAGACGTGAGTAAACACCGTTTTCCAACATGCGCGGGTCACCGAAATTCATCGGGTAGGTGTAGTTTGAGACGGTTAGTGTGGGGGTTTTAAATTCAAAGCCCGGTATCTTAAGGGCTGGATTGATACTGACATCTTCAACTTCATACACAAGGCCTTGCGCATCTTTGGCCGCATCTTCGATCAGAATAACCAAATTTTGTTTATCAAATGGATAGGCGCGCAAATCCATTTTCTCACTCATGCGACCCTGTACATGGATTACTTGGTAAAAAGAGTCGTCGGCTAGTTTGTCAGGTTTTTCGGTTGGCGTTGTTTTTATGGTGGCCCATGACTCCGAATGATTCATAAACTCGAAAGTCGCGGTGGGATCAAGGTCAGGATTGGTCCATTTAAACCAAATATAAAAGTCTAATAAATAGTTATTCGCCCGCATGTCAATGCTTTGTACATCATTGAGGTAAATACCAACTTTAATAACCTCAGGATTTTTTTTATTGGTAATAGACTTGGCTTTTTGTATGGCGCTGGCCTTGCTCAATGGTTTGGCTAATTCAGCAGGGTTGGGGCTACTTTGCGCCAAAATAAAGGAGCTACTGAAAGTCATGCTTATTAATAAAGCTGTTTTAAAGATCCAATTTTTCATTTTATTATCTCCACTTTTTAATAACCGTTTTTACTACACGTCTCAAACCTCAAACACCTTGATCTCTTTAAACTCACCCTGAGTAACGCGCTCTTGCCAATGTTTGGGCCCTGTGATGTGGGCGCAGCGGCCCTTGCTATCTAAGGCAACCGTAACCGGCCCTTCACCGCCGCAAGGGGTTGCGACACTTCGCTGGATGAAAAAACCAAAAAAATATTCAACTAGTGACCCCCATGGCCTTGGCATTAACGGCCGCGCGTTGGCAAAACCGGGACTCGGCGTTTTGAACCGTCGGCCAGTTGGTGGTGTGGCAGTGGCATCAGCATGGTTGCCCTCCTTTGGCATGTGAAAAACGCAAAAAATAATTATTTATATGCACTATACATCCAAATTTGAAATTATTAGGTGCAACTGATAGCCCGCATTGCAGCGCTGGTGCCACCACCGCGTATGCACGGCACCGCTACTTTGGTGTGCTGGCACAACCGGCCACGAGGCAAACCGAGCCAGCCACCACAGGCGAGGGCACGCAGATCAGAAAGATCCTCGATCACATCGGGGTCGACTCGGAGACCGGCGCGCATATGGCTATATCGCAGGCACGCGCGTCGCCGTGTGGGATGCGTGCGATGCGCATGCCGGTGAGGGTGTTGCACCCGAGCCTGGCT
>JAEMRG010000106.1 GCA_016463455.1 Rhodoferax sp. | reverse complement strand
CCATGTTGTCGCGCAGGTAGTCAAAGCCGTATTCGTTGTTGGTGCCGTAGGTGATATCCGAACCGTAAGCGGCCTGTTTGTCGGCGCGCGGTGCCTGCGGTGTATTGACCCCCACACTCAAGCCCAAAAAGCCGTAGAGCTGCCCCATCCAGCGCGCATCGCGTCCGGCCAGGTAGTCGTTGACGGTCACCACATGCACGCCTTTACCGGTCAAGGCGTTCAGGTACACCGGCAGGGTTGCCGTCAAGGTCTTGCCTTCACCGGTCCCCATTTCCGCGATCTTGCCATGGTGTAGTGCCATGCCGCCCATCATCTGCACATCAAAGTGGCGCATTTTCATAACGCGCTTGGCGCCTTCACGCACCACCGCAAAAGCCTCGGGCAAGATGGCGTCCAAGCTCTCACCGCCTGCCACGCGGGCCTTGAATTCGCTGGTTTTGCCGCGCAAGGCCTCGTCACTCAAGCCCTCGTACTGCGGCTCCAGCGCGCTGATACGCGCGACGGAAGTGCGGTACTGCTTGAGCAGGCGGTCATTGCGGCTTCCAAATAACTTGGTGAGAAAGGAGAGTGGCATCGGTAGATAGTCCGCCCAATGAGCCCTGAGTGCTCACAGAACAGCGCAGTGGTAGTCCGTTGTGGATGATGTGAAAGCGTTCAGGCTGCGCAAAATGCGCCGCACACCCGCCCTGACTGAATCGAAGATTTTAACGTTTCGCCGTCTTGTCGGTCTCGCTGCGGCCCAGGGCCAGGAATTTCTGCGGATCCTGCGCCACGCCGCGCACCAGGACCTCAAAATGCAAGTGTGGGCCGGTGGAGCGCCCCGTATTGCCCACCTCCGCCATTTTTTGGCCGCGTTTGATCAAGTCGCCCTTTTTGACAAAGCTGCGCGACAGATGGGCATAGCGCGTCAACACCTCATTGCCATGGTCCACTTCAATTACAAAACCATAATGAGGCTGCACCTCCTGCGTTACCACTACGCCGCCTGCTGCCGAGAGTACCGTGGTGCCCACTGGCGCCGGAAAATCCAGACCCTGGTGCAAGGCGCTCATGCCAGTAAACGGGTCGATGCGCCAGCCAAACAATGAGCCGGTGCTGACATCGGGAACGGGGATTTGCGTCGGGATCATCAGTTTTTTGATTTTTTGCTCGAACAGGCGCGACTCAATCGCCGTCATCAGGTCGTTGCGGGCACTGGTATCGACCTCGATATGGCCCATGATGGTTTGCAGTTCTTGCAGATTCATGCTGCGCCCAGCCACCAGCGCACCGCCGCGCCCGGGCGTGGTGCGCACTTGCGCCGGATCCAGACCCGCCAGGCCCGACACGCGCTCGGCCAGTGACTCCATTTGCATTAATTTGGCCTGCATCTCGCCCATGCGTTTGGCCAGCACCTCGATGTTTTCGCGCACATAGCGGTCTCGCTGGTCAAACTCGTCCTTGACCACCAGGCGCATCACCTGGCTGATAACCGGCCAGCCTTCACGCGCGCCCTTAAGCAAAATCCAATGGTAAATCACGGCAGAAACCAGGGTCACCGCAATGAAAAACCCTGCCAAGGCCAGCGCAATGCCGCCAGGGCTGGTCTGCAGCACATAGCTGCGCGAGAGCCTCGGATCCGTGATAATCAACTGCATACGCTACCCCTGAAATGTTTCGATGCGCCGCTCCAACACCTCGTTTTCGGTGCTCCAAGCCAGTATGGACTCGCCTACGCTGGCCCGCTTGGTGGACTTAAGCGCCCAATCCAGCGCTTGCTTGCGCTGCATTGCCACCTTGCTCCCCCCCGGATTGCGCCTTAGCGTGCAGGCCGGGCCCATCGAAGGCCAGGTGTGGTGCCTGCTGGTGGAGTCCACCGCCATTGCCGCCAAATTACGCCAACTACAGCCCAGTATGCTGGAGCGCCTTGCCCACGGGGGCCACGATATTACCGCGATTCGCCTCAAGGTCCGTGCGGCCAGTGCCCGCCCGGCCGCCTAAGCTGGGCATAGCTTAGCTGCCAGCGCGCAATCCGATGACGGTATCGCGCAAGGCGCTGGCAAATTCGCGCCGCTGACGTCCCTGGGCGCTTTGCACCGGGGCGCAGCGCAACACCGCGCGCAGCGGCGGCGCGCATACCGTGCGCCAGGCAGAGTCCAGCAGCGTCTCATCCCCCACATAGCAAGGCGCAAAACTGGGCGCGCCACTGGCGGCGTCTTCAAAACGCAGGCCCAGCGCCTGCACCGGCGCATCGGCCGCAATCGCCGCCTGCAACAAATTGGCGTGAAAGGGCAAAACCGTGCTGCCGTCGCCGGTAGTGCCCTCGGGGAAAAGCGCCAGTACATCGCCCTGCCGCAAGGCCTGCGCCATCTGGTGCACCACGCGCAAAGCGTCGCGGCGCGAGGCCCGGCTGATGTACAGGGTGCCGCCGCCGCTGGCCAGCGTGCCCAGCACCGGCCAGCCACGGATATCGTCCTTAGAAATAAAGCGGCAATGCACCGCCGCATGCAAAACAGCAATATCCAGCCAGGAAATATGGTTGCAAACCAACATCAATGGCCCTTGCTGCAGCAACTGTCCTTCGATACGCAATTGCAAACCCAAAATAGCCAGCATGGCTTGCGACCAGTCTTGCACCGCCCGGTCACGTCGCGCTTGCGACCAGCCCGGAAAACGCCAGCGGATGGTCAGCCAGCCGCGCAGCACATGCAAAACCAGACGCGCAAGGCGCCAGGCACCGCGCAGTTTGGAAGGCGTGAGCACTGCGCGGGGCCGACCGGTTTACTGCACAGCCGTGGCCGGCGCCTGGTAGGCCAGCCGGCCGGCAACCAGGGTGGCACGCACTTGGCCGGGCAATTCATAGCCGCCAAAAGGCGTGTGCTTGCTCTGGCTGCGCAGCGCAGACGCCTGCACCGTCCAGGCCGCTTGCGGATCGAACACGCAGATATCGGCCTTGGCGCCTACCGCCATTCGGCCCATGCCGCCTTGGTTTGCGACCTGGCCCGCCGCCAGCACATCGGCACTGCGATGCGTCACGCAGGCCAAGGCCTGCACCAGCGGCAGTTCGCTGTCGCGCGCCCACTTCAGCGCCAGACTGAGCAACAACTCCAGTCCAGTAGCGCCGGGCTCGGCCTCGGCAAATGGCAGTTCTTTTTCATCCGCACCCACTGGCATGTGGTCCGATACCAGCGCGTCGATGGTGCCGTCTTGCAGCGCCAGGCGCAAAGCCTCGCGGTCGCGCTGCTGGCGTAGCGGCGGATTAAGGCGGGTGCGGCTATCAAAGTAACCTACATCCATATCCGTCAGGTGCAGGGAGTTGATGCTTACATCACCGGTGACCGGCAATCCCTCTGCCTTGGCCTGGCGCAGCAACTGCGCGCCAGCCGCGCTGCTCAAGCGGCAGATATGCACGCGCGCGCCGGTGGCGCGCACCAGCTCAAAAATCGTGTGCAAGGCGATGGTCTCGGCGGCCACCGGCACGCCGCTCAAGCCCATGCGCGTGGCCAGCGGGCCGCTGGCAGCGACGCCCTTGCCCAAATGCAATTCCTGCGGACGCAGCCAGACCGTGTAGCCAAAAGACCGCGCGTATTGCATGGCGCGCATCAGCACCTGGGTGTTGGCGATACCGACCTCGGCCTGGCTAAAGCCCACGCATCCGGCTTCGCTCAGTTGCAGCATCTCGGTCAGCACTTCGCCCTTGAGGCCACGGGTCAGTGCGCCCAGCGGCAGCACCCGCGCCTGGTGCAGGTTTTGCGCCCGAAAGCGCAGCATTTCCACCAGGCCAGGTTCGTCGAGCACCGGATCGGTGTCGGGCGGGCAGACCAGGCAGGTCACGCCGCCGGCCACGGCGGCAGCCAACTCAGAAGCGAGCATGCCTTCATGCTCATGGCCGGGCTCGCGCAAGCGCGCGGCCAAGTCCACCAAGCCGGGCATGACGATGCAGCCTTGGGCGTCCAAGGTCTGCGTCGGCACAAAATCTGCGGGGATCTGGCCTATCGCCAGCACGCGCCCGTCGGCAACCGCGAACTCGCCCGGCGCATCCAAGCCGCTGGCCGGATCAAGCAAGTGGCCGTTGGAAATCAGTAGTTTCATGGCACGGCCCTCATGCTTCATTGCCCGCGACGATGCCCATCACCGCCATGCGCACTGCGATGCCAAAAGTCACTTGTGGCAGGATCACGCTTTGCATGCCGTCGGCCACGGTGGAATCGATTTCCACGCCGCGGTTAATCGGGCCAGGATGCATCACGATGGCATCGGGCTTGGCCAGCGCCAGCTTTTCTGCGGTCAGGCCAAAACTCTTGAAATACTCATGGCTGGAAGGCAACAACGCGCCGTTCATGCGCTCGTTTTGTAAACGCAGCATGATGATGACGTCGCAGCCCTTGATACCTTCTTCCAGGGTGTTGAACACACGCACGCCCATGTTCGCCATATCGCCGGGCACCAGGGTGCGCGGGCCGACTACGCGCACCTCGGCGCAGCCCAGCGTGGTCAGCGCGTGGATGTCCGAGCGTGCCACCCGCGAATGCAAGATATCGCCCACGATGGCCACGGTTAAATTCGCAAAGTCTTTTTTGTAATGCCGGATGGTGTACATGTCCAGCAAGCCCTGCGTAGGGTGGGCATGGCGGCCGTCACCCGCATTGACGACATGTACATGCGGCGCCACATGTTGCGCGATCAGATAGGGTGCGCCCGATTCGCTGTGCCGCACTACAAAAATATCGGCGGCCATGGCGCTGAGGTTGGCTATCGTGTCCAGCAGGGATTCGCCTTTGGACGCCGATGAGCGGGCGATGTCCAGATTAATCACATCGGCCGATAAGCGTGTGGCCGCGATTTCAAACGTGGTGCGCGTGCGCGTGCTGTTTTCAAAAAACAAATTGAACACGCTTTTGCCGCGCAGCAGCGGCACTTTTTTCACCTCGCGGTCGCTCACCGAGACGAACTGCGCAGCTGTGTCCAGGATATGTGTGAGTATTTCGCGCGACAGTCCTTCGGTGGAGAGCAGGTGAATCAGCTCGCCGTGCTGATTGAGTTGCGGATTGCGCCGGTGCAACATGGCTTATTTTTCTTTCACATCAAAGCTGAAGGCGCCTGCCGCATCGCGGGCCAGGGCCAGCGATTGGCCGGCATCAAGCGTTACGCGGGCGGCCGCAAAGTCGGCCTGAATCGGTAATTCGCGCCCGCCCCTATCGACCAGCACCGCCAAGCGTACGCTAGCCGGGCGGCCATAGTCAAACAATTCATTGGTAATGGCGCGTATGGTGCGCCCGGTGTAGAGCACATCGTCGAGCACCACCAAATGCGCGTCTTTGATTTCAAAGGGCAACTGCGTTTTGCCGCTGGCCGCTAAGCCGCGCTTGGCAAAGTCGTCGCGGTGCATGGCCGAAGAAATCGTGCCAAAGGCGCCGGCAAGACCTAAGTCTTGGTGCAAACGTTCGGCCAGCCAGGCGCCGCCCGAGGTGATGCCTACCAAACGGCTGTCGGGCTGGCACAACAGGCGCACGCCGCGCAGCAGCTCCGGGTAGAGGGCTTCGGCATTGAGAACCAAGGTCATGGCGACAAGCTCCGCAAAAACTGCTCCAAGATGATGCAAGCCGAGGCCGCATCGGCATCTTTGGCGCCACCGGCCAGGGCTTCGGTGGTGCTGTAGCGCTCGTCCACCTCAAACACCGGCAGGCCGAAGCGGCCCTGCAACTGGCGTCCAAACTTTTGCGCGCGCAGCGTATTGTCGTGGGGCGCGCCGTCCGGGTGGTAAGGCACGCCTACCACCAAGGCCTGTGGCTCCCATTCCTTCAGACGCAGCGCTATTTGGGCAAAGCGCGCATCGCCTGCAACGCTGATGGTGGCTTGCGGCTGCGCCGCACCCAGCAAGCGGCTGCCCACCGCCACGCCGGTACGCCGGGTACCAAAATCAAAGGCCATAAAACGCTGCAAATCCGCCGGCACCGCCTTGGCCTGCTTTGGCGGCAGCACCGCAGCAGGCGCGGGCATGGCCAGCGCGCTCATGCGTGGCCCGCCTGCGGGGCGATCATCCAGGCCTTCAAACCCAGCAAGTCCAGCGCGCGCTCGTAGCGCTGATTCACCGGCGTATCGAAAATAACGCTTTTTTCGGCATCCACCGTGAGCCAGCTGTTGCGCATTAGTTCGCTCTCGAGTTGACCTTCGCCCCAGGACGCGTAGCCCAAGGAGACCAGCACTTTGCTGGGGCCCTGCCCACCGGCCAGGGCTTCCAGCACGTCGCGCGAGGTGGTCATGGCCAAGCCGCCGGGGATGACCATGCTGGAGGCATAACTGGCGCCGGGCGATACATCGGAGGCGCCCGACATTGCCTCGTGCAGCACAAAACCGCGCTCTTCGTGCAGTGGGCCGCCTTGCAGCACCACCTGATCGGCCAGATCGGCGCGCTGCAAAGACAAATCGATCTTGCCAAACAAATCAGCCAAATTGATTTCAGAGGGCTTGTTGATGATGAGCCCCAGCGCGCCGCGCGGGCTGTGGTCGCATAAATAGACCACGCTTTTGGAGAAAAGTCCGTCTTCCAAGCCCGGCATCGCAATCAAAAAATGGTGCGTGAGGTTGGTGGATGCAAAATCGCGGGACATCAAACTATTTTAGCGACAGGCATGCAAAGCACTTATTCCTCCGGCCTGGTCTGGCTGCGCCGCGATTTACGCCTGACGGACAACGCCGCGCTAGCCGCCGCCCTGCAATCCTGCGCGCAAGTGCATTGCGTTTTTATTCTGGATCGCGCCATTTTGGATCGCTTGCCGCGCGCCGACCGCCGGGTGGAGTTCATCCGCGAATCGCTAGCCGCGCTGGATGCGCAAGTGCGCGCCCTGGGCACGCAGGCGCACACCGGCCTGATCGTGCGCCATGGCTGGACCGAGCAAGACATCCCAGCGCTGGCGCAGGCGCTGGGGGCAGATGCCGTGTTTTGCGCGCGCGATTACGAGCCCCAGGCGATTGCCCGCGACGCCCAGGTGCAAAGCGCGCTGGCACGCATGCGCAAAGCCTGGATCAGCGTGAAAGACCATGTGGTGTTTGAGCAGCGCGAAATCCTGACCCAAACCGG
>JAEMRG010000393.1 GCA_016463455.1 Rhodoferax sp. | reverse complement strand
GCCCAAGGCGATTTGAGTGAAAACGCGGAATACGATGCGGCCAAAGACCGCCAGGGCTTTATCGAAGGCCGGATTCAAGAGGTCGAGGGTAAATTGTCCGTGGCCCAGGTGATAGACCCGGCAGCCCTGGATGCCGGCGGGCGCGTGGTCTTTGGTGCGACGGTGGACTTGGAGGAGGAGGCGACGGGCGAGCGGGTGACCTACCAGATCGTGGGCGAAGATGAGGCGGACTTGAAACTCGGCTTGGTCAATATCAGCTCTCCGATTGCCCGCGCGCTCATCGGCAAGGAAGAGGGCGATACCGCTATCGTGATGGCCCCGGGCGGCCAAAAACCCTATGAAATCGTGGCGGTGCGTTACGTCTGAGATGTGCTGAGCAGCGCGGCCACCGGGGCCCAGCCCTTGGCAAGGACTATTGCAAAAGGGCGCTTAGGAAGCCTGGCTGCGCTTTTTGAGGCTGATTTTTGGTTTCGGCTTGGCCCGCTTGACGTTGCCGCCTGGCGTTAACCTTTGGTTGCCCAGCACCCGCAGGGTTTTGACTTCAGGGCGCTGCCCGGCGCGTTTGCTGTACTTGAGTACCTTGAAATCGCGCGGCCCTGCTTTACGGTCCTCATCGACTACTTTTTCCTTCTCCGGCATCGGCCGCCACAACACCAGCAGTTTGCCGATGTGCTGAATCGGTGCGGCACTGAGTTCCTCGGCCAGGGTCTGGAACATGACTTCGCGCGCTGCGCGGTCGTCTGAAAACACCCGCACTTTGATCAGGCCGTGCGCATTGAGGGCGGCATCGGTTTCTTTTTTGACATTGGCCGTCAGGCCGTCGCCGCCGACCATGACCACCGGATCAAGATGGTGGGCCAGGGCTCGCTGCGCTTTGCGCTCTGTGGGACTAAGTTGGATAAGTGGCATGGGACTATTATCGGCGCAATGAAAAAGCCGTCCGTCTCTTCGCCCTCGGTGCCGGTTGTGGCCAAGGCGGCACGCGGCGGCAAGGTCAACAAGGCCTGGCTGCACGACCATATCAATGACCCCTATGTCAAGCTGGCGGCCCGCGAAGGCTACCGGGCGCGGGCGGCCTACAAACTCAAAGAAATCGACGAGGTTTTCGGCCTGGTCAAGCCCGGCCACGTGCTGGTGGACCTGGGCTGTACGCCTGGCGCCTGGAGCCAGTATTTGCGGCGGCGTCTGGCGCCGCAGGGTGCCGCCGCGGGCGCTTTGGACGGGAAAATTATCAGCCTGGACTTGCTGCCCATGGAGGCGATCGAGGGCGTGACTTTTATCCAAGGCGATTTTCGCGAGGCCGATACCCTGCAAAAGCTGGAATTAGCCCTGGACGGCGCCCAAGCGGACATCGTGGTCTCGGACATGGCGCCCAATCTTTCGGGTATCTCCTCGGCCGATGCGGCCCGCATCGAATACCTGGTGGAATTGGCCATTGAATTCGCCCAAAACCACATGAAAAAGCAGGGGGCTTTGGTGGCCAAAGTCTTCCACGGTGGCAGCTACAACGCGGCGGTAGCGCGCTTTCGCGAGGCCTTTCAAACCGTCAAACCCTATAAGCCCAAAGCCTCGCGCGACCGTTCGTCGGAGACTTTTTTGGTCGGTATCGGCCTGCGTTAGGCGCATGGATCGCAGCAAACAGCCCATGGCCTTGTTCGATTTACGGCCACTACACGCAAATACCGCTGAAAGCCCGCTTGAAAAGCCTAAAATGAATCTCATGTGAAATGGGTATTTCCCGGCTCACGCCTTAACCGGAGCTTCGCTTGAACAATCAGTGGTTTTCCAAAATTGCAGTCTGGCT
>JAEMRG010000392.1 GCA_016463455.1 Rhodoferax sp. | reverse complement strand
GTTTCGCGCAAGGCATTGAGCAATTCGCGCAGCGACATGCTGTTTTTGCCGAAAAAGGTATTACTGGTGTCAAACACGGTCTCCTGGTCGGCATCGCCAAAACCGTAAAACGCAGGGTCTAGGTCGGGGATGTTGGGGCGCTCGGTACGCTTGAGCGGGTCCAGATCGGCCCAGCGCTGGCCGACGTTGCGGTAGGCGGCGATCAGTTGCTGCGCGGCGGTGCGCTTACGGCCCATTTCGGCATCGGCGCTGGCCAGCACCACGCGGGTGCCGCCGGACTTGGCGCGCTGGGCAAAGGCATTGACTACCGGCAGGTGCGCCACATCACGGGCGTTGCTGCCATCGGAGGCTGGCACGTGCTGCAAGGCGTCAAAGTAATCGCGCCAGGTATCAGGCACGCTGCCAGGGTTGTCGAGGTATTTTTCATACATCTCTTCGACATAGGGCGCATTGCCGCCAAAGAGAAAAGTGTTGCCCAGATAGGCGGAATAGACGGACGAACTCGTACTCATGTTGCGCTGACCTCCGTTTCCCTCCGGGGAAACATAAGCTGGTTAAAAGACCTTCCGCGGTACGGCTTGACCGGATGGCGGATGCGACGTTGGCGGTGTGCGCCTTGGTAACGGGGACTATTTTGCCATCGAAACTGGGCTCGCTCGCCCGGGCCCGCTAAGACAATGGGTTTGGTGCCCTTTGCGGTACTACATCAAATCCCGGATTTGTTGCAGCGCCGAGGGGTCTTCCATCGTGGTCAGGTCGCCGGGATCACGACCTTCGCACACCGCCTGGATGGCCCGACGCAGCAACTTGCCGCTGCGTGTTTTGGGCAGCACTGTCACAAAACGCACCCGCGCCGGACGGCCGATGGCCCCAATCGACTGGTCCACCAGTTTCATGATTTCGCCTTCTAGCGCAAAGCGAGCCCTTTCATCGACCAAGGCGTTGGCGTCTTTGACTACCGCAAACGCCATAGCCACCTGGCCTTTGAGCGTATCGGCCACGCCGACCACCGCCACTTCTGAAACGTTGGGATGGCCGGAAATGCATTCCTCGATCTCGCGCGTGCCCAGTCGGTGTCCGGCCACATTGATGACGTCGTCGGTGCGGCCCAGGATGAAGTAATAGCCGTCCTTATCGCGCGTCGCCCAGTCAAACGTGTTGTAAATCAAGCGCCCGGGCACGCTTTTCCAGTAGGTGTTCACAAAGCGGTCATCGTCTTGCCAAACGGTTTGCATACAGCCGGGCGGCAAGGGGCCTTCGATCACGAGCACGCCTTTTTTATCCGCACCCTGCAGCTCCTCACCGCTAGCTTCGTCCAGGAGCTTCACGTCGTAACCGTACATGGCAATACCCGGGCTGCCAAATTTGCTGGGGGCTTTTTCCACGCCGTTGGCAATGGTCAGAATCGGCCAACCGCTCTCGGTCTGCCAGTAGTTGTCAATGATGTCTTTGCCCAAGCCATCGCTTATCCACTGGGCGGTAGGTTCGTCCAAGGGCTCGCCGGCCAGAAACAGGGTGCGCAAACTGCTTAGGTCGTAGCGCTTTAGCAAGGCCGGATCTTGTTTTTTTAATACGCGAATCGCCGTGGGCGCGCTGAACATCACGGTGACTTTGTACTTCTCGACCAGGCTCCACCAGATGCCACCGTCAGGGCGGATGGGCAGTCCTTCGTACATGATGGTAGCCATACCCGCTATCAAAGGGCCATAAACAATATAGCTATGGCCTACCACCCAGCCAATGTCGCTGGTGGAGAAATAGGTTTCACCGGCCTTGCCGCAAAAAATGGTTTCCATGCTGGCCGCCAG
>JAEMRG010000105.1 GCA_016463455.1 Rhodoferax sp. | reverse complement strand
AAACCTTGGCCGACAAAGCTGGCGTTGCCGAGGCCTCTCTTAAGCGCTTTGAGACCACCGGCCACATCAGCTTGTCCAGTCTGGTTCAGCTGTTGATATCTTTGGATCGGCTCTCTGATCTAGATGGACTTCTGGCAGAACAAGCGCCACTTTCTATTCGCGAACTCAATGACACAAAAAGACAGCGGGGCCGCAAATGAATAAGCATGTGGACCGCTTAAAGGTCATGTTCGGCGCGTCCGAAGTAGGCAGGTTGGCGATAGGCGATAGAGGCCAAATATTTTTTGAATACACCCCTCAATGGCTGACTACCGGCTTCGATCTAGCACCCAGGTCATTAGCTTTCAACGCACTTCTTCAGAAAGCCAAAGACCCGCTATTTGACGGACTGCATGGGGTCTTTAACGACTCACTCCCCGATGGATGGGGACTTTTGCTGATGGACCGCCTATTTAACAACCGGCTGGGTTGGAGTCGCGATCAAATCACGCCGCTAGATCGCCTTGCGTACATTGGTAGCCGCGCGATGGGGGCGCTGCGCTATGAGCCAGAGTATGAAAAAGAACGCATTGAAGACAAGCTGGATCTCTCATCGCTTGCGGCCTCTGTTGAAACGGTGCTCTCGGGTTCTACGAAAGATGTGTTTACCCAGTTGCGAATACAGGGTGGATCGCCTGGCGGTGCGCGGCCCAAAGTGACGGTGGCATTGTCCGAGAACGCATCGGATTGTTTGTCCGGCTTTCATGACATCCCTGAGGGCTACCACCACTGGATGGTGAAATTCAGGTCCAAGGAAGATCCACAGGACATGGGGCAGGCGGAGAAGACCTATGCCGATATGGCCAAAATCGCAGGCCTTGATATGCCGCAAACAGCTTTGCTACAGGTCAAAGTCGGTTCCACAGAAGAGCAATATTTTGCGGTACGCAGATTTGATCGACATCTCAATGAACGTCGCCATGTGGTGACCATGGCTGGCCTGTATTACGCGGATTTCCGGACACCCTGCCTAGACTACAAAGACATTCTGGGCGCCACGTCCATTCTCACCAAGGACGCAAGGCAAGTTGAACGGGCATTTAGGCTCATGACCTTCAACGTCCTGACACACAACAAGGACGATCACGCAAAGAACTTTGCTTTTGTCTGCGGGGAAAATGGCTGGGCGCTAGCTCCGGCGTATGACCTGACGTTCAGCCAAGGCATAGGCAGTGAACACACCACGGCCATTGCGGGCAGTGGCAACCCCGGCCGCGACAAATTGATGGCAATTGCAAGCGCATTCCGGGTTGAAGCAGGCGCCAAAATCATTGAAGAGGTGCGGCACGCGGTTTCAATGTGGCCGACTCTGGCCCAGGGCAACGACGTCGGTAAAAAGACACTCCTGGCAGTCGGGAGCGCATTAAGAAAAATCGATAGCCGCTTTTAGGATCTGCAGTCCATGCGGTGCAAGCCCCCGCAGCCAAACCGCAAAGAATTCAATAATGCAACAAGCCCTGCGCCACCACGCAAGCCGCGTCTTCTGAAAAATCGCGCGCTGCTATCCGCTGCATCACTTCGTCTAGCGACAGACATTCAAAACCGCTCACTTCGCCATCTGTATTGTGCGGCTGCACATCTGGCGGCAGCTGCAAGTTAAACACCAGCAGCGTTTCCTCGTGCCAGCCCTCGGCTTCCATGCGGGCGGTGGTGATGTGGCCGGCGGGCTGCACCTGCCGCGCCAGGCTTTCGGGCAGGCCCGCTTCCTCGTACAACTCGCGCAGCGCGCAGTCCAGCACGGTTTCACCAACAGGCAGGCCACCAGCCGCCAGGTTGTCCAGGCGGCCCGGATCGGTGGCTTTACTCAAAGCGCGCCGCCCGCACCACATGCGCCCGTCCGGCGTAAAGCCATTGATATGCACCGCGTGACTGCGCAAACCAAAAAACCGAAAGGCCGCGCGCTCCAACCTAAAGTGCTCGGGCAAACCGGGGTGCGGCTGGCCAGCGGTATCGCCCCAGTAGCTGTACTGCTCATTGCGCCATCCGCGAATCAGCCCTTGCGCGTGCAAGCGCTCCGCCGCTGCCTGCAAAGCCTGCGAACGCTGCGCCACCGGCCAATGCGCCGCCTGCCAGATACGCTGCCCGTCGCTGAGCACCGTGTCTGCCAGCTCACGCGCTAGCGCTGCGTCGTGGTCTGGCGTCAGCCAACCTAGGGGCAAGTCGCCCAAACACCAGCGCTGCGCATCAGGCGGGGGCGTCTGGCGGGCGCCTTGTAAGGTTTGGCGCAAGACGCTTGTTTGGCTTGGGCTGAGTAGGGACATTGTTAAGTGATTGAAACGGTTCAACACGCCGTCGGGGATGGTAATTCCTAGTTGCAATTATTGCCGTGCGGGTTGCGGCATTCAGGCCTGGCAGGTGATCACAAGGCCACATCACTCAACGATTGCTTAGGGCTTCAGCGGCAAAGTACTTGCTGCGCATGCACACGCAAGCGCAAGCGCAACCCCCAGTATTTGGAACGCAAACACCCAAACAACGACAATAGCCCCATGCGACCCAAATCCTCTGCCGCCAAGCCTGCGCCTAAGCCGCGCGTAGCGGCCAAGCTCGGCAACCAAGTCCGCATCATTGGCGGCAAATGGAAGCGCACCAAACTCAAAGTGGTGGATGCTGCGGGCTTGCGGCCCACGCCCGATAGGGTGCGCGAAACTTTGTTTAACTGGCTGGGCCAGGATTTGCAGGGCCTGCGCTGCCTGGACGCTTTTGCCGGTACCGGCGCGCTGGGCTTTGAAGCCGCCTCGCGCGGCGCGGCGCATGTCACCCTGGTGGAGCAAGAATCGCAGTTGGTCGAGCAACTTAAACGCACGCAGACGCAGTTGGATGCGCAAGCGGTCAGCATCCAACGTGGCGATGGCCTGGCCGCTTTGCGGCACGCAGCGGCGGGCAGTTTGCACTTGATTTTTCTAGACCCGCCCTTTGCTTCTAATTTGTGGGAAAGCGCCCTGACTGCGGCGCGCAAAGCGATTGCGCCCAACGGCCAGGTCTATCTGGAAGCGCCCGCGGCCTGGGGCGCTGAGGCGCTGGGCGCGCTGGGCTGGTCGCTGCACCGGCACCTTAAAGCCGGCGCGGTACACGCCCATGTGCTGCGCCCGCTGGCCGCTGAGTCGCAAGCCACCGCAGCCATGGCTATTGCCGGCCATGCGCCCGCAAGCCCGTCTTTAGCCCAACCCGCAGGAGCGCAGCCATGAGCACGATTGCCGTCTATCCCGGAACCTTTGACCCCATGACCTTGGGCCATCAAGACTTGATTCGTCGTGGCGCGGCGCTGTTTGGCACCGTGGTCGTGGCGGTAGCCGCTGCACACCACAAGAAAACCATGTTCAGCCTGGAAGAGCGCCTGGACATGGTGCGCGAAGTGGTGGCGCCGCTAGGCAATGTCAGCGTGCTGCCCTTTAACGGCCTGGTGCGTGATTTCGCGGTGGCCCAAAACGCCAAGGCCATGCTGCGCGGCGTGCGCTCGGTGACCGACTTTGATTTTGAATCCCAGTTGGCAGGCATGAACCGCGCTTTGGCGCCGGACATCGAGACCGTGTTTCTGACGCCCGACAGCCGCTACCAGTTCATCAGCAGCACGCTGGTGCGCGAGATCGCCAGCCTGCAAGGCGATGTGGCGCAGTTTGTCGCGCCCACGGTGCTGGCGCGTTTGCAGGCCAAACTGCAAGTCGGTAAGTAAAGCGGCGCACATGGCTCTGATCATTACCGACGAGTGCATTAACTGCGACGTCTGCGAGCCCGAATGCCCCAATGAGGCCATCTTCATGGGGCCGGAGATCTACCAGATTCACCCGGACAAATGCACCGAATGCGTAGGCCATTTTGACGAGCCCCAATGCGTGCAAGTCTGCCCGGTAGCCTGCATTCCGGTGGACCCGGCGCATACCGAAAGCCGCGAAACCCTGTGGGAAAAATACCGCCGCTTGCAGGCGGCTAGCGCCTAATGGCGCGGTGCAACTTTGCCGATAGACGCGCCCCTAAGGGCTCTTAGGCGGTGGCGCCGCAGACGCGGCATTTTTAGGCGGCTTGGGGCTGCGCACGGTAAATACATCTTCGCGCGGCTTTTTCTGGGCTTTGAGCACGACAGGTTCCTGCGCGCGCTCTAGGGCCTTGGCATCGGCCACCCGCTTTTTCTCTTGCGCAGCCTCTGTTTGCGCCTGGGCCTGGAGGCGCTTGGCGGCGGCTGCCTCCGCTTGCAGGCGCGATTTTTCCATTTGCTGGGCCAGGGCCGCGTCTTGGGCGGCCTGTCTTTCGGCCTGGGCGCTTTGCGCCGGCGTGCGCGAGTCGCGCGGGTCCAGCGCTATGGCGTTGGGGCAGGGTGTGTCGCGGTATTCATTGCCGCAGCGGTACACCGTTTGGGCCGATAGCTGCGCGCTGGCAAAGGCCAGCGCAAGCCCGCAAATTAAGAAATATGGCATGCGTCCTCCCTGATGCATTCTTCACAAAGCGGGCCCGGTGCTCTGCGGCACCTGGGCCTAGGCTGCGGGTTCGGGCGGCGCGCTAGGCGCTGCGCTCTCCACAGGTTTGGCAAGTTTAGGCCGTGGCGGCATGCTGGTGTGGATTTGCAGCATGGCTTTGTTCATGTCGCCGGCCAGCAAAGCCGGTACTGCGGTCAGCGCGCGGTCTAGGCACTGGTCGATGGCGATGCGCTGGTCCAAGATCGGCTTTTTTAGCACCCAGTGCACCACTTCGGCTTTGTCGCCCGGATGGCCTATGCCCAGGCGCAAGCGCCAGTAGTCGCCGGTGCCTAGTTGGGCATGGATGTCGCGCAAGCCGTTGTGGCCGGCATGGCTGCCGCCAAATTTCAATTTCGCATGGCCGGGCGGCAAGTCCAACTCGTCATGGATAACCAGTATTTGGGAGGGCTCGATTTTGAAAAAGCGCGCCAAGGCGCCCACCGACTTGCCCGACAAATTCATGAAGGTATGCGGCTGCAATAGCCAGACGTTTTCGCCCTGGATGCTGACCCGCGCCACCAGACCGTAGTAATTGCGGTCGAACTGCAAAGCAGTTTTCCACAGCCGCGCCAGGCCGTCGATAAACCAAAAGCCCGCGTTGTGGCGGGTGTCTTCGTATTGCGGGCCCGGATTTCCCAGGCCGACCCATAGTTTGATCATGCGGTGGCTCACGGTTTGCGCTCTTGACACCGCGCGAAAAGACGGCGGTACGCCATGGTAGAGCAAAGCCTGTGCACCAGCAAAAAGGCCCGCTTGCGCGGGCCCGTTTTGCTAAAGCGCCAGGAGGACTTTATTTTTTCGGCTTGGCCGCGCCCTTGCCTTTGGCAGGTGCCGCAGCGGCAGGCGCTTCGATCACTTCCGCGATCGGCGTCACCACCGAGACGATGACTGGGTTTTCCTTGCCACGGGTGACAGCCGTCACACCTGGGGGCAGGCTCATGTCGTTGACGTGCAGCGAAGTGCCTTTTTTCAGGTTGCTCAGGTCCACCGCGATGAACTCGGGCAGGTCTGCGGGCAGGCAGGTGATTTCCAAGTCGTTGGCGACGTGGTTGATCAAGCAGGCGTCGAGCTTGACGGCAGGCGAAGTTTCTTCACCGCTGAAGTGCAGCGGCACTTTCATTTGCAGCTTGGTGGTGGCTTCCACACGCTGGAAATCGATGTGCAAAATCAATTGCTTGAAGGGGTGCATTTGCACGTTGCGCAAGAGCACTTTGCTTTCTGTGCCATTGAATTCCATGTCCAAAATCGAGGCATGGAAAGCTTCTTTTTTGATGGCGTGCCACAGTGCGTTGTGGTCCAGTTCGATGGGCGTAGCCGGGGTGCTTCCGCCATACACAATACCGGGCGTGCGACCGGTGATGCGGAGACGGCGGCTCGCACCCGTACCCTGCTTAGCGCGCTCAAAAGCGACAAATTTCATAACTTACTCCTGTAAGAGTCCACCGCGACCAGTGTGACTCCGGTTTAACAAAAAGCGCGCAGGGCACTAGGCCGCCGCGCGCCGACTTTTGCTTCGTTCAGAAAAGATTTTCCTGATCCGAAAACAAACTCATGACCGACTCACCCTTGGCAATACGCAAAATCGTTTCTGCGATCAGCGGTGCCACGGTGAGTTGGCGAATTTTTTGGCATTGGGCGGCTGCTGCGCTCAAGGGAATGGTGTTGGTCACCACCACCTCATCCAGGGCGTCGCCGTTGGTAATGCGTTCAATCGCAGGCCCGGAAAAAATCGGGTGCGTGCAATAGGCATACACTTTTTTCGCGCCGCGCATTTTGAGCACTTCGGCGGCTTTGGACAGCGTGCCTGCGGTATCGATCATGTCGTCCATGATGACGCAGTTGCGGCCTTCAATTTCGCCGATGACGTGCATCACTTCGCTGACGTTGGCGCGCGGGCGGCGCTTGTCGATGATGGCCAGATCGCAGTTGAGCTGCTTGGCCAGCGCGCGAGCGCGCACCACGCCGCCCACATCAGGCGAGACCACAATCAGGTCTTCGTAATTTTTTTGGCGCAAATCGCCCAGCAGCACCGGCGATGCGTAAATATTGTCCACCGGGATATCAAAAAAGCCCTGAACCTGGTCGGCATGCAAGTCCATGGTCAGCACGCTGGAGACGCCAGCGGCCTGGAGCATATTGGCGACCACTTTGGCCGTGATGGGCACGCGGGTGGAGCGCGGGCGGCGGTCTTGGCGGGCGTAGCCGAAATAGGGAATGACGGCGCTGATGCGTTCGGCCGAGGCGCGCTTGAGCGCATCGACCATGATCAGCAGCTCCATCAGGTTTTCGGCAGTCGGGGCGCAGGTACTTTGCAAGACAAAGACGTCGCGGGCGCGCACGTTTTGGTTGATTTCGACGGTGACTTCACCATCAGAGAACCGTCCCACGCTGGCCGCACCCAAATTGATGCCCAGATCACGCGCCACTTCCGCTGCCAACTCAGGGTTGGCATTGCCGGTGAATACCATGAAGTCGGGAGTGTTGACGGCTTGCATAGGGGTGGGGCTTGGGTTGGCAGGGCGCTGGTAGGCGGTTTCAGGACTTCATCATGCCGTCTGGCTGTACCGTTAATAAAATTTGGCAGGGGAAGAAGGATTCGAACCTTCGCATGCTGGAATCAAAATCCAGT
>JAEMRG010000391.1 GCA_016463455.1 Rhodoferax sp. | reverse complement strand
TGGTGGAGATACAGGCGCCCGAGGCCTATGACGTCAAACGCGGCAAATGGAGTTTTGCGCATCTGCCCGTGATTCCGCCGCACTTTGACTTAAAGCCGGTGGACAAAACCAAGACGCGGCTCAACGCGGTAGTCAAACTCGCCAAACGCAAAGACGTGGCGCGCTTGATTAACGCCTGCGACGCCGGGCGTGAGGGCGAACTCATCTTCCGCTTGATTGAACAGTACGCCGGTGGCGCCAAGCCTTTGGGTAAACCGGTCAGCCGCTTGTGGCTGCAGTCCATGACGCCACAAGCCATACGCGACGGCTTTGCCCATTTGCGCACCAACGCCCAAATGCAGCCCCTGGCCGACGCCGCCCGCTGCCGCTCCGAGGCGGACTGGCTGGTGGGCATCAACGGCACGCGCGCTATGACGGCTTTCAATTCACGCGACGGCGGTTTTTTCCTGACCACCGTAGGCCGGGTGCAAACGCCCACGCTCTCGGTGGTGGTCGAGCGCGAAGAGCAGATCCGCAAATTTATCAGCCGCGATTATTTTGAAATCCATGCCGAGTTCGCCGCGCAAGCGGGCAGCTACGCGGCAAAATGGTTTGACCCGGCGCATAAAAAAGATGCAAACGACGCCGAGAAAAAAGAAGACCGTCTCTGGTCGCAAGCGCAGGCCCAGGCGATTGCCGACGCGGTACGCGGCAAACCCGCCAGCGTGCAGGAAGAAAGCAAGCCCAGTAATAAAAGCAGCCCCGGCCTGTTTGACCTGACCACTTTGCAGCGCGAGGCCAATGGGCGCTTTGGCTTTTCCGCTAAGACCACGCTGGCGCTGGCGCAAAGCCTGTACGAGCGGCACAAGGCCCTGACCTACCCGCGTACCGACTCGCGCCACCTGCCCGAAGACTACCTGCCCACGGTCAATGACACCATGGCCATGATCGCCAAGAGCAGCATGGGCCACCTGGCCCCTTTTGCGCGCACTGCGATTGCCAAGCACTACATCAAACCGAGCAAAAAAGTGTTTGACAACAGCAAGGTGAGCGACCACTTTGCCATCATCCCTACGCTAGAGGCGCCCAGCGGCTTGTCCGATGCCGAGCAAAAGCTTTATGACTTTGTCGTGCGCCGCTTTATTGCCGTGTTTTACCCCGCCGCCGAATACCAGGTCACCACGCGCATCAGCACCGTGGCACTGGGCACCCAAAGCCACCCGTTCAAAACCACGGGCAAGGTGCTTGTGGAGCCCGGCTGGCTGGCTGTCTACGGCAAGGAGGCCGCCGCTGAAATCGACGATGCCAAAGACGGTGATAAAGGCCAGAACCTGGTACCGGTGCAGCCGGGCGAACAGGTAGGTACCGAGAGTGCCGAGGCCAAGGGCCTGAAGACTCGGCCACCGGCGCGCTATACCGAAGCGACCTTGCTCGGCGCCATGGAAGGCGCGGGCAAAACGGTAGAAGACGAAGAGTTCAGCGAAGCCATGCGCGACAAAGGCCTGGGTACACCGGCAACGCGCTCCTCCATTATTGAAGGCTTACTCAACGAAAAATACATGTTGCGCGAGGGCCGCGAGCTGATTCCCACGGCCAAGGCCTTTCAGCTTATGACGCTCTTGCGCGGCCTGGGCGTGGAAGAGTTGTCCAAGGCCGAACTGACCGGCGAGTGGGAATACAAGCTAGCGCTGATGGAGCAAGGAAAAATGGGGCGCGAGGCCTTTATGGCCGAGATCGCCGCCATGACCGAGCGCATGGTGAAAAAAGCCAAAGAATACGACCGCGACACCATTCCCGGCGACTACGCCACCTTGCAAAGCGCCTGCCCCAACTGCGGTG
>JAEMRG010000104.1 GCA_016463455.1 Rhodoferax sp. | reverse complement strand
GCCCCATTACAGCTTATACCTTGCAAGCCGCCTTACCAATGCAAACCGAGATGTAAGGGAATATAAACCGACATGCCCGCCACAATCGTGCCGAGCACCGCTTGCCCGCTGCCGCGCCGCCAGAAAAAGTAGGCCGCACCGGCCAGGGCGCCGTAAATGCGCGCATCAGCCAGGGAGTGGATAAAAATGCCTTGGGTCATCACAATTTCCGGCAAGACCACAGCGGCCAGTGCCGCAATCGGCGCATATTGCATGCCGCGCTGCGCCCAAGATGGCAGGGTCCAGGGCGCATCGGAAATAAAGAAAAAAGAACGCGTGATCACCGTGATGCAGGCCATCAACACAATCGACAAAAACGTCCAGGGATCCCCATCGTTCAGACCCAAAGCGCTCAGGTACGCCATCAGCGATTCCATAGCTAGTCCTCCACGGTAGCCGGCGCCATAGTGGACTCCAGCAGCATGCACAGCAGGACCGCCAGCACAATCGCCAACAGAATGTTGAGCTTGAGCGGCAGTGCGTAGGCCATGATGGCCACTACCGCACCGATGCCTGCAGAAAAAACGCGCAAGCGGCTGGTGGCCAGCGAGCACAAAATACCGGTCAGAGCCAGCACACCAGCAAAGCCCAGGCCCCAGGCTGGAGGAATGTAGTTGGCCAGCACCACGCCCAGTACGCTGCAGGTGGTCCAAGTGAACCAATTGAGCGTGGCATTGCCTGCCAGATAGGCCATTTGGTCGGCGCGCTCGGCCTCGGTCGGCGCCGGCGCCGGGTAGCGCTTGGTAAACAAGAAATAAGTGAGGTCGGCAACAAAATAGCCCACCACCAAGCGCTGCCTACGCGGCAAATGCATTAGATAACTGCGCAGGTGTGCACTAAAAACCACAAAGCGCAGGTTCACACAAAACGCGGTCGCCAAAATCACCCACAAAGGTGCCCCTGCCGCGATCAGCGGAATAGCCGCCAACTGGGAACTACCAGCAAAAACCAAAAGTGCCATGGCCAGCACATCAGGCGTACGCATGCCGGAAGTGGCCATCGCGACCCCGGTCATCAAGCCCCAGGCGGCGATACCCGGCGCGACCGTCAGCATTTCCATAAAACCTTGGCGATAAGCCGGGTTTTGCCGTTGACTTCGGGAGAAAAACATCAAGGCGCCTGCTTTGCCACAGGGCTGTCAAAACACAGGCCGGGCGCTAATGCATGGCCTTGCAGATAGTCTGCCACCGCCAGGCGCTTGCCGCCGGGACGCTGCAAGTGGGTAATGCGCAAGCAAGTGCCCGCACCCGCTGCCACCACCAGACCCTGCGGGTCGCTGGCCAGCAGCAGGCCGGGGCGTGCCTGGCCGTCTGCTAAATCCACGGTTTCTTCAGGCGCAAGAAGCTGGGCGCCCCAGACTTTCAGGGTTTCGCCAGCCAGACGGGCGCTGGCGCCAGGAAAGGGGTCGAAGGCGCGTACTTTGCGAGCGATTTGCTCGGCGGGCTGCTGCCAATCAATCGTAGCTTCGGCCTTGTCAATTTTGTGCGCATAGCAAACACCTTCTTCGACTTGCGCACGCCCATGCAAGGCGGCCGGCTTGTCCAGGGCCTGCACCATCAAGCGCCCACCCCGCTCGGCCAGTGCATCATGCAACACGGCGGTGCTGGCATCGGGCGCAATAACAATCCGCTCTTGCAACAGCATGGGCCCGGTATCTAGGCCCGCGTCCATCTGCATGATGGTGATGCCAGACTCCGTGTCACCGGCTTCAATAGCGCGGTGGATGGGCGCGGCGCCGCGCCAGCGTGGCAGCAATGAGGCATGGATATTGAAACACCCCCACTGGCCGGGCCCGGCCATGGCGTCCAACACCCATTGGGGCAAGAGCAAACCGTAGGCGACGACCACCATGGCCTCTGCGCGGGACTGGCTGATCAGGTCTTGGGCGGCCTGCGCCTCCAAAACAAATTTGCCGTCCAGGCGCAAACTGGTGGGTTGCGCCAAGGCTAAGTGCTGCGCCAGGGCGAACTGTTTGACCGCTGAGGGCTGCAGCTTCATGCCTCGCCCGGCCGGGCGGTCTGGCTGGGTCAGCACCAGGGCGATCTCATGCCCCGCTGCATATAGATGCGCGAGTGCAACCCGGGCAAATTCCGGGGTGCCTGCAAATACCAGCCTCAACGCACGTCCTCGCGCCGGGCTTTGAGCATTTTGGTCTTGATACGGTTGCGCTTGAGGGGAGAAAGATATTCCACAAACACCTTGCCCAGCAAATGGTCCATTTCGTGCTGCACGCACACGGCCAGCAAATCGCAAGCCTCAATTACCCGGCTATGGCCCTGCGCATCCAGGGCGCGCACATGCACCGCGTCAAAACGCTCCACCCCGTCGTATATACCGGGAACCGACAAACAGCCTTCTTCGTTGAGGCGCTTGCCAGGACTGGTCCAAACCAGTTCGGGGTTGATCAGCACCAGGGCTTGGTCGCGCTCTTTCGACACATCCACAACGATCAGGCGCTCATGCACATCCACCTGAGTGGCCGCCAGACCAATGCCGCTGGCCTCGTACATGGTCTCCAGCATGTCGCGGACCAGAAGGCGCACCCGCGCATCCACGGCCGTCACCGGCTTGGCCACGGTGTGCAAACGCGGGTCGGGATAACAAAGTATGGAAAGTAAAGCCATGAAAAAAAGGAATGAGAAAACCCAGTATTTTCTCTTTTTTGGCTACTTGGCTTCTGAATCAATGAAATTTTTGTTTCTTCCTAAAAAATTTTGTAAAAATGGATTAATAATTATCAAATTAATAAAATTAAAAACATTGATAGAGGAGTGTGTGTGAAGCTTGCGATTGGGTACCCACTGCCAAGGGGCTGGCTTGCCATCGCTGCGATGCAGTGCGCACTGAGCTGCGCCCACGGCCAGACCGTGCCTGAATTAGACATCCAAGAAGAACCGCCCACCGAACGCCTGCTTGCGCAGGTTCGCAGCGAGCCCCTCGCGACAAGGGCATCGTCCGCCTTGCAAAAGCAGTCCATCGAAGCTTTTCTAAGTGCGCCGCAGGTTTTTGACCCGGCGCAACTCGATGCATTGCCCCGCATCGTGGGCGCTGCCGAACAAAAAAGCCTGTTGAGTAAAAGCGATGTGGTGTATGCGCGAACGGCAGCGGGCAATGGGTTTGTGCTATCGCCCGAAATGCCGCGTGAATGGAATATTTACCGCCAGCCCAAAGCGCTGAAAGACCCGGCTACAGGCGAAGTGTTGGGCATGGAGGCCGAGTATCTAGGGCGTGCGCGCTTGCTCATCGATGAGCGCGTAGAGCAGAGCCAAAAGGAAGGTAAAGCCTTGGACACTATCGTGCCAGCCAGTTTTGAAATCGTACACGCGGTCTCTGAAATCCGCGTCGGCGACCGCCTATTTAGAAGTAATGAAAGCGCTTGGCGTACGCTGATGCCCCAAGCACCAGCACCCGATGTAGCGGCGACCATTATTTCCATCTACGGCAGCGGTGTCGCCAACGCCTCCAAACACCAAATCGTCGTACTCAATCAAGGCAGCCAGCAAGGGCTGGCGCCCGGACACCTGATGTCCATCCGCAAGACGCCAAGCCTGAGGACCGATGTAACAGATCCCAGCCGCCCGGCCTTGCGCCCCTGGGTCGGGGTGGCGGGTCAGGCCTTGGTATTTTTGACCTTTGACAAGCTCGCCTACGCGCTGATCAGCGATAGCAAGGGCCCGGTGCAGGTGGGCGACCGGCTGACGAGCCCCTGAGCCACAACGATGCAGCCCGCAAACCCCCACGCCTTGGACAGCACCGAACTGGGCGCATGGCTGCGCCTGCAATTGACGCCGGGTATCGGCAGCGTGCACGGCTGCCGTTTGCTCAAGGCCTTCGGCTTGCCCGCTGCGGTTTTCAGCCAAAGCCTGAGCGCCTTGCGCGCCGTCGTGCCCGAGCGCCAGGCGCAGGCCCTCATGCAAACCCCGGCCGACTTGGCGCCCGGCCTGCGCGCACTCCTGCAATGGCTAGACCAGGGCGGTGGGCAGCACCGGCTGGTGACACTGGGAGACCCAACTTACCCAGCCAGCCTGCTGGACATCTATGACCCGCCGCTGATGTTGTATGTCAAGGGCAGTGATGCCGCTTGGCAGCGCTTGCCGCAGGCGCCATGCATGGCCATCGTGGGCAGCCGCAACCCTACGCCCCAAGGCGCCGATAACGCCAGGGCTTTTGCGCGCAGCCTGGCCCAAGTGGGCCTGTGCATCGTGTCGGGTATGGCGCTGGGCGTGGATGCTGCAGCGCATCGTGGCGCCTTGGACATGCTGGAGAGCAGCTTGCCAACCATCGCGGTCGTGGGCACCGGCCTGGACCGCGTGTATCCGGCACAGCACGCCGCCCTCGCGAGTGCGATTGCCGAGCGGGGCTTGGTGCTTAGCGAATACCCTTTAGGCACCGCACCGCTTCCCGCGCATTTCCCGCGCCGCAACCGCTTGATATCGGGCTTAGCGCGGGCCACCCTGGTAGTGGAAGCGGCCTTGCAATCGGGCTCGCTTATCACCGCCCAGCAAGCTTTGGAGCAGGGCAAAGACGTATTTGCCATTCCCGGCTCCATCCACAGCACGCAGGCGCGCGGCTGCAATGCGCTCATTAAACAGGGCGCGCAACTGGTCGATTGCGTGCAGGATATTTTGGACGCGCCAGGCTTCCAAAACATGCAAGTGCGGCAAGCCAGCGCCCCCAGCCTCGACGATCCAAGCGCGGATGCCTCGGACGCAAACACGGCGCTGCTGGGCGCGCTAGGCTTTGATCCGTGCAGCCTGGAAGTCTTGCAAAGCCGTACCGGATGGGATACCGCACGCCTACAAGCGCAATTGATGGAGTTGGAATTGCTGGGCACCGTCGGGCGATTACCCGGGGGCCTGTTGCAGCGATTAGGGGGTAATTTCCATTAATTAATTTAAATATTGATTTTCATATTTTTTATAAATATAATGATGCAGAAATCCTATTCTTCATTTATTGAAAATTCACACCATGAACGAAACACCTGATGTCCTGACCAGCCAGCAAGCAGCGCGCCTGCTGGGCTTATCCACCACGACCGTGCAGAAAATGGTGGCTAATGGCGAGCTGGAGGCCTGGGTCACCTCCGGTGGGCACCGCAGGATTTTCCGCAGCGCCGTAGAAAAAATGATGCCCAACCGCGTGGGCTTGAGCGATACCTCCGCGCGCCGGGCACTGCGGGTCTTATTGGCCGAGGACGACCCCATACAGGTAGCGTATTTCGAATCTTTGGTCAGACGCAGCGCGCATCCCGTGGCCTTAAGCGTCGCCGCAGACGGGTCTCAGGCCTTGATACAAATTGAGCGCCAAAGGCCTGACGTGGTGATAACCGACTTGATGATGAAGCCCTTTGACGGCTACCACCTGGTACGCGCCCTGGCCAGCGAATCGGCCTACCAGTCGCTGGCGGTACTGGTGGTAACCGCCAAGACACCCGAGGAGGCGCATTTGGACGGCCAGTTGCCCGAGTGGGTGACGCTGTACCAAAAGCCGGTACCTCCCGAGCGCCTATTAGGCTATTTGGACGCGCTGAGCGGTCGGGTGGCGCGCAACAAGCACAGCTAAGTGCCAGCCGATGCAGGCTTAGACGGTAGCGCCAGCGTTCGGGTCGTTGGGGTCTGTATCTTTTTTGACCTGACCCTTAATGAGATCCTCGCGCGTGATACCCAGCCACATGGCAATGGCTGCAGCCACAAACACCGAAGAATAAATACCAAACAAAATACCGATGGTCAGCGCAAGCGCAAAATAATGCAAAGTGGCGCCGCCAAATAACAGCATAGACAAAACCATCAGTTGCGTGCAGCCATGGGTAATGATGGTGCGGCTAATCGTCGAGGTTATTGCGTTATCAATAATCTCCACCGTAGTCATCTTGCGATAGCGCCTAAAGTTCTCTCGAATTCGGTCAAAAATCACCACCGATTCATTGACCGAATAACCCAGTACCGCCAACACCGCGGCCAGCACCGGCAATGAAAACTCCCACTGAAAAAACGCAAAAAATCCCAGAATAATGATCACATCATGCAAGTTAGCAATGATGGCGGCGACGGCAAACTTCCACTCAAAGCGCACCGCCAGATACAGCATGATGCCCACTACCACAAAGGCCAGCGCCTTGAGGCCATCGGTGGCCAATTCATCACCCACCTGCGGGCCGACAAACTCGGTGCGGCGCAAAGTGGCCGTGGGGTCAGCCGCCTTGAGCGCGGCCAATATTTTTTCGCTTTGCTGACCGGGCGTAGCGCCTTTTTGCGCCGGCATACGGATCAGTACTTCTTGCGCAGTACCGAAGTTTTGGACCTGCACATCTTTAATGCCCAGACCGTCGACGGTGCTGCGGATAGCCGCCAGGTCGGCGCTTTGCGAATAGCCCACCTCCATCAGCGTACCACCGGTAAATTCCACGGACAAATGCAGCCCGCGGGAAAACAGAAAAAACACGGCCACAAGGAAAGTAATTAGCGAGATTCCATTGAGCACCAAAGCGTGGCGCATAAACGGGATATCACGGCGTATTTTGAAAAATTCCATATTTATTTCTCCCCATCCAAGTTGAGCGCGGTGCCGCTGCTGCCATCAGGACGCCAGACCGTGCCGATGGAGACGGTTTTCAGTTTCTTCTGCCGGCCGTACCAAAGATTGACAACGCCGCGCGAGAAAAACACGCCGGAGAACATGCTGGTCAAAATACCCAGGCAGTGCACCATCGCGAAACCGCGCACCGGGCCGGAGCCGAAAGCCAGCAGGGCCAAACCTGCAATCAAGGTGGTGACGTTGGAATCCAGAATCGTGGCCCAGGCACGGTCGTAACCAGCATGAATGGCCGCTTGCGGTGCCGCGCCGTTACGCAACTCCTCGCGCACACGCTCATTGATCAGCACGTTGGCGTCAATCGCCATCCCCAGCACCAGCGCCATGGCCGCCATGCCCGGCAGCGTGAGCGTGGCTTGCAACATGGACAGCACCGCCACCAGCAGCAATAAATTGACCGCTAAGGCGACACTGGAAATCACGCCGAACAACAAGTAGTAGGTACACATAAACACCGCCACTGCGGCAAAACCCCAGGTGATGCTGTTAAAGCCCTTGGCAATGTTTTCTGCGCCCAGCGAGGGGCCGATGGTGCGCTCTTCGATGATTTCCATGGGCGCAGCCAGCG
>JAEMRG010000390.1 GCA_016463455.1 Rhodoferax sp. | reverse complement strand
TGGACGTGCCGGCCTGGTACAGCAAATTGGCGGCAGGGGCGTAGCCCACGCTCATAACCACGCCGTCGCAGGCCACGTGTTCGCTGGTACTGGTATCGGCTTGCCCGTCGGCCAGCAAGCGCGCAAGGGTCACGCCGGTGAGTCGGCGTCCGCTATCGCCGGCGTGGGCTTCGTAAATCGCCCAGCCATCGAGCACGCGTACACCGGCAGCGCAAACGGCGTCACGTGCGGCACAGGCCGGCGCTTGCATGCGCATGTCGGCAACGGCGGCGACCTTCACGCCCGCGCGCAAGGCATCGAGAACGGCAGTGAAACCTTCGCTGTTGGCCACCAGCACCACCGCAGTGTGCATGGGACGCACCGCATAGCGGTTGATCAGCCGCTGCGCCGCACCGGCGGTCATGATGCCGGGAATATCGTTGTGGCGGAACACCGCAGGCAGCTCGAAGGCCCCGCTGGCGACCACCACGGCCTTGGCACGCAGCTTGGTCATGCGCTGCGCGTCCACTAGCGCGACCCAGTGGTCAGCGTAATAACCGACGGCAACCGTGTCGGTGAGCACGCGGATGAGCGTCTGCGCTGCCACGGCAGCTTGCAGTTCGCGCAATGCCGCCAATGGTGCGGTATCGGCGCCCAGCTGGTAGCTGGCGCTACCGCCGCTGCGGGCGTTTTCGTCCACCACCACGACCTGGGCCCCAGCCCGCGCCGCCTGCAAAGCCGCTTGCAAGCCCGCAACGCCGGCGCCGATCACCAGCACATCGCAAAAATCATAGCGTTTGGGCGTGTGCAAGGCCGGTTTCGCCAGATCGAGCTTACCCAGGCCGGAGAAATCGCGGATCACGCGCTCCCATAGGGGGAAGAGCATCTTGGTGTGGAAGGCTTTGTAATAAAAGCCTACCGGGAGGAAACGCGCCAGCAGGCCCATGAAGCGGTTGCGGTCGTTCTCCACGCCCCCGGCGGTGTTGACCGCGACCAGCTCCATGCCCGCGCACAGCGCCTCAACGTCGCCGCGAATATTCATGGCCTGGGGCGTCTGCAGCATCACATTGATGTCATGGTTGGCCAGCGTCAATATGCCGCGTGGGCGGTGGTATTTGAAGGAGCGGCCCAGCGTGTGCTGCCCGGCGGCCCACAAGGCGGCGCTGATACTGTCACCGGCAAAGCCGCTGAAGCTGCGCCCTTCAAAGCGAAAGGGCAGGACTGCACAGCGGTCCAACCACTCGCCGGGCTGCACAGGTAGGCGCATGGAATTACTGCTGGCCATAGAGAAAGGTCTTTTCAATCACATCAGACATCGTGTCACGCACGGCAATAAACCAGGTATTACTTGGCGTGTGGCACCACCACTCATGCTTTATTCCAGGCGCCCCACTTTTATTGAATACATAGTCGGCCCATTGCGCATCGGTACTGGCTGCAGGATCAGGCATGGTTTTGCATTCACCCCAGTAAGCAAACTCCGAAATCAGGCGCGGGCCGTTGATGGGGCAGGTCATGATTTTCATGGTGCACTCCTCAATGGCCGACCGAGGCCGCGCCCTTTTCACCGGTGAGCGCATAGCGCTCAAAACGGTCAAAGGCAAAACCTTCGATAAGGGGGTGAGCCCGATCATTGGCCACGGTGTAAGACATGGTTTTGCCGGAAACCGGCGTGGCCTTGAAGCCCCAGGTTCCCCAGCCGGCATCTAGATAAAAGCCTTCCACCGGCGTCTTGCCCATGATGGGCGCGAAGTCCGGCGTCATATCGGCCATACCCGCCCACTGGCGCACGACTTTGGCTTGCGACAACTGGGGCAGCATCTCCACCATGTGGGCGCTCAGGCTCTCGGTGAAGT
>JAEMRG010000389.1 GCA_016463455.1 Rhodoferax sp. | reverse complement strand
ACCGTGGCCCTGGGACCTGAAATTTTGGGCAAACCCGCAGATGGGCACGATGCGCAGCGCATGCTAAAGCAGTTGTCGGGCCGCACGCACCAGGTGTTTACCGCTATTGCCCTGGGCTGGGGCGGGCGGGTGGAGCAGGCTTGCAGCGCGTCGGATGTGGTGTTTGCTGCTTTGCAGCCCGAGGCGATTGCCCGCTACGCGGCCAGTGGCGAGCCTATGGGCAAAGCCGGCGCCTACGCGGTACAGGGCAGGGCGGCGGCTTTTATCGCAAGGATTGAAGGAAGTTATTCTGGCATCATGGGTTTGCCCTTGTTTGAAACCGCACAGCTGCTGCGCACCATGGGCGCTTGGGAATAAAGCGATGCAACAGGATATTTTGGTCAACTGGTCCCCGCAGGAAACGCGGGTTGCCCTTATCGAGCACGGCGCGGTGCAAGAGCTGCATGTGGAGCGCACGCTGGAGCGCGGCCTGGTGGGTAATGTCTATATCGGCAAGGTCTCGCGGGTGCTGCCGGGCATGCAGTCCGCGTTTATCGACATCGGACTGGAGCGCGCTGCGTTTTTGCATGTGGCCGATGTGTGGCACAAGCCCGCCGAAGGCGAGACGCTGAGCGCCGCGCGCGCCAGCCAAGCGCAGGTACCCATAGAGCGCCAGGTGTTTGAAGGCCAGGCGCTGATGGTGCAGGTGATTAAAGACCCGATGGGCACCAAAGGCGCACGCCTGTCCACGCAAATCAGCGTGGCGGGGCGCATGCTGGTGTTTTTGCCGCAGGATGACCATATCGGCGTATCGCAAAAAATACCGCCTGAGCAGCGCGAGGCCCTGCGCAGGCGGGTGCAAGAGTTGGCCGGTGAGGCCGGTGGCGGCTATATCTTGCGCACCAATGCCGAAGATGCCAGTGATTCTGAAATCGGTGATGACATCGCGTATTTGCGCAAGGCCTGGGCGCGGATCAAGGATGCCAGCCAGCGTTTGCCGCCGCCCAGCCTCTTGCACCAGGACTTGAATTTGCTGCAGCGCGTGCTGCGCGACTTGGTTGACGAGACCACCCAAACCATACGCGTAGATTCGCGCGAGCAGTTTGAGCTGTTGCATGCTTTCGGTAGTGAGTTCATGCCGCAGGCCGCCAAAAAATTGCAGCACTACAAGGGCGAGCGCCCGATATTTGACTTGTATTCGGTCGATGAGGAGATTGCCAAGGCGCTGGGCCGGCGTGTGGATTTGAAGTCGGGCGGCTATTTGATCGTAGACCAAACCGAGGCGCTGACCACCGTGGATGTGAACACTGGTGGCTATGTGGGCGCGCGCAATTTTGATGACACGATTTTCAAGACCAATTTAGAAGCGGCGCAGGCCCTCGCGCGACAACTGCGCCTGCGCAATCTGGGTGGCATCATCGTGGCCGACTTTATCGACATGGCGCGTGAAGAGCACCGCGAGGCGGTACTGGCGGAGTTTCGCAAACAGTTGTCACGCGATCGGGTGAAAACCATGACGGGTGGTTTTTCGCAATTGGGCTTGGTAGAGCTGACGCGCAAACGCACACGCGAATCGCTGGCGCATATGTTGTGCGAACCCTGCCCGTCCTGCCAGGGCAAGGGTATCGTCAAAACTGCGCGCAGCGTGGCCTACGACATCTTCCGGGAAATTTTGCGCGAAGCACGCCAGTTCAATCCGCAGGAGTTCCGCGTGGTGGCGGCGCCGCAAGTGGTCGATCTATTGCTCGACGAAGAAAGCCAGCATTTGGCCGGCTTGAGCGAGTTCATCGGTAAACCGGTGTCCTTGCAAGCCGAGGGAGCGATGGGGCAAGAGCAATACGATATTGTTTTGTTATAA
>JAEMRG010000388.1 GCA_016463455.1 Rhodoferax sp. | reverse complement strand
TCGCTCATACATCTGTTCCGGGGTTGGTGGGTGGCAGCGCGGCATCGTCGCTTGCGTTTTCGCCTGCAAGCTGCGCGCGCACCAGTTGAAAAATTTCGCGGTAAGGACGGCCATGGCGGGGCGCCAGGCCCGGTTTTTCCGGCAGGGCATCTTTGCGGGCTTGGCGGATCAGTGCGCGCAATTGCTGGCTGTCCGTCTGCGGGCTCAAATTAATCCACTGGCCTAGCGCATCGTCATCGGCCAGCAGGCGGTCGCGCCACATTTCAGTCTGGTGCAGGGTCTGGGTTTCCAAGGCCGAGGGTGTGTGCTGCGTCACCAAGGCCGCGCGTATAGCGTCCAACATAGGAGCCTCAAGCTTGCGCATCAGCTTGCCGATAAATTGCATCTGCCTGCGCTTGCCCTCGAAATTACTAATGCGCTTTGCCTCGGCTACGGCCTCCACCAACTTATCCGGTAGTTGCAAGCGGTTCATCAATTCGGCGCGCAAAGTGAGCAAATCCTCGCCCAGTTTTTGCAGTTCGGTGCTTTCGCGCTTGAGGTCGGTACGGGTGGCATCTTCGGTGCCTTTGAGCTCGCGCTTGTATTCCAAGTCCAGCGCGCTGCCCTCCGCAACAAACTGACCTTTAACGAAATAGCCTTTTTTTAGTTTTCTTGACATAGCCAAGTATCATAGCTGCCGCATGAAGAACCCCAAACACTCCCCCCGCCATCGCTCTGATACCCCGCTTGCCGGATTTGCCTACAGCCGCGATTTCTTTGAATCCCGCGTTGACCTCAGCCTCAAGACCGCCAAAAAACTGGGCGCTAGCGACTCCGCTGCCGAAGTCTCCGAGTCCTGCGGTCTGAGCGTGTCGGTGCGCAATGGCGAGCTAGAAAACGTCGAACGCAACCGCGACAAATCGCTGGGCGTCACCGTCTACCTAGGCCAGCGCAGGGGAAATGCCAGCACTTCGGATTTTTCCGATGCTGCCATCGCGCAAACCGTACGCGCCGCCTACGACATAGCGCGCTTCACCGCCGAAGACGCGTTTGCACGCCTGCCCGAATCCAAAGACGTGTGCCCGGAAAGTCAACGCGGCCGCAACCTGGATTTGTTTCACCCTTGGAATGTGCAAAGCGACGAGGCAGCGCAAATCGCCCTGGCCTGCGAAGCCGCCGCCATGACGGTGGACAAGCGCATCAGCAATAGCGAAGGTGCTGCGGTGTCGGCGCAGCAATCGCACTTTTTTACCGCGCACACCAATGGCTTTCGCGGCGGCTACGCCAGTTCGCGCCATTCGCTGTCCGTCTCGCCCATTGCGGGCAAAGGCAAAGATATGCAGCGCGACGGCTGGTACAGCTCTATGCGCAAAGCCTCTGAATTGGCCTCGCCCGAAGCCGTGGGCCGCTACGCCGCCGAACGCGCGCTAAGTCGCCTCAAGGCCCGCAAAATCGCCACCACCGAATGCCCGGTCTTGTTCGAGTCGCCCATGGCCGCAGGCCTCTTGGGCACTTTTGTGCAAGCCGTCAGCGGCGGCGCGCTGTACCGCAAAAGCTCTTTCCTGCTCGACAGCCTGGGCAAGCGCGTGTTCCCCGCGCATCTGGATATTTTTGAAGACCCGTTTGTGCGCGGCGGCAAAGGCAGCTCGCCGTTTGACGACGAAGGCGTACGCGTGCGCGCCCGCCAAGTGGTGGAGCGTGGCCGCGTGATGGGCTATTTTCTAAGCAGCTATACCGCGCGCAAACTAGGCATGCGCACCACGGGCAATGCCGGTGGCTCGCACAACCTGGTGCTGAGTTCGCGCCACACCCGCCCCGGTGACGATTTGCCCGCCATGATCCGCAAACTAGGGCGCGGCCT
>JAEMRG010000387.1 GCA_016463455.1 Rhodoferax sp. | reverse complement strand
TCGCAAGGTGCTTTCATCATCGAGGAATTGACCGAACTGCTGGAAGAAGCGGTGCTGGCCGAGTTTGAAAAAATATCCGAGCGCGGCGGCGTCTTGGGCGCCATGGAAACCGGCTACCAGCGCGGCAAGATCCAGGACGAATCCATGCATTACGAAATGCTCAAGCACACCGGCGAGCTGCCCATCATCGGCGTCAACACCTTTCGCAATCCGCATGGCGAGCAGGTGCTCGAAACGCTGGAGTTGGCGCGCAGCACCCCAGAAGAAAAACAAAGCCAGTTGGCGCGCTTAGAGGCTTTTCACGCGACGCATGCCCACGAGGCACCGGCCATGCTCAAGCGCCTGCAGCAGGCCGTCATTGACAACGGCAATGTGTTTGAGGTGCTGATGGACGCGGTGCGCGTCTGCTCGCTCGGTCAGATTACCAACGCCTTGTTTGAAGTGGGTGGCCAGTACCGGCGCAATATGTAGTTCAGGCGCTGGCGCCTGTAGTTTCCACCAGCCCGTGGCGCTTTACCAGTGCTGCGCGTCGCGCCGGGTCTAGGTTGATATTGGCCGTATCGCGGCCCACGCGATGGAGCAGGCGTCCGTCCATCATCCAAAACCATAAGGGCGGGATATAGGCGACCACAAACATGCCAAAGTAGCCGCTGGGCAGGGTGGGCAGGTCCTCAAAATGGCGCAGCGACTGGTAGCGCCGCAGCGGATGCGCGTGGTGGTCGGAGTGGCGCTGCAGCTGAAACAAAATCCAGTTCGAAAAAATATGGTTGCTGTTCCAGGAATGGTGTGGCTTGCAGCTCTCGTAACGCCCGTTTCCCGTTTGTTGGCGCAGCAGTCCGTAGTGTTCGACATAGTTGGCCGAGGTCAGCTGAAAGTTGGACCAAAAAGCCGCTGCGATGAGAAATGGCAAAATTTGCGGCCCCAGCCACACCATCAAAGCCGCCCACAGCAACAAGGTGAGCAAAGCCGGTTGCAGGATATGGTTGTGCCAAGAAAACACAGGCAAACCGGCCTGGCGCAGGCGTGTGCTTTCCAGCTCCCAAGCGCGTACCCAAGCGCCGGGCATTTCACGCAGCACGAAGCGGTAGATCGACTCGCCCATGCGCGACGAAGCCGGGTCTAGCGGGGTAGCCGCATCGCGGTGGTGGCCCCGGTTGTGCTCGATAAAAAAATGTCCATAAGCCGAAGGCGCCAGCACGATTTTGGCCAGCGCTTTTTCCAGCGCTGTATTTTTGTGGCCTAGTTCGTGGCCCAGATTGATACAAAACCCGCCCACCGCGCCGCAAATCATCACCATGGCCAGCCAGCCGTGCAGCGGCAAATCCCTGCTGGCCACAAACCAGGCGCTGAAAATAAACGCGGCCCACAGCACCGGCGCCAAAAGGTAAGTGATCCAGCGGTAAAAGTGGTCCGCCTCGAGCGCGGGGACCGCAGACTCAGGCGGGTTATTCAGGTCTTCACCCATGAAGTAATCGATCAAGGGAATGAAGCCGTAGAAAAACAACACCGGCGCCCAGAGCAAGCGTGCATCGCCCGTCCAAACCATCAAGCCTGGGCCAACCAGCACCGTGGTGGGGATCAGAAGCGACAAAAGCCAAGCGTAGCGCTTGCGGTCGCGGTAGGGTGTGTCGGGCAGAGTGGCTTGCATGGCGAGGAGATTACCACTTGTGGGTCGAAAAGCAAAAGAATGGCGAGCCAAGCCCCAATCCATTGACTACGACTGCCCCGCTCACCCATCAAAGCGAACCAATCCGCACCGCAAGCTCACGCACCAAGACCCCTATCCAAATCTAAACCAACAAATCGGCTGTTCAAGCTCCCCTTCACCCCAGCGGGGGTGAAGG
>JAEMRG010000103.1 GCA_016463455.1 Rhodoferax sp. | reverse complement strand
TATTGCCCAGGATTTTGCGGCCCAGCAAGTCCAGCGACTGGATGGTGTTGGTGCCCTCGTAAATCATGTTGATGCGCGCATCACGCACATACTGCTCCATGCCCCATTCTTTGATGTAACCATGGCCGCCAAACACTTGTAAGCAAGTCGAAGTGGCGATCCATCCGTTGTCGGTGATGAAAGCTTTCACGATCGGTGTCAGCAGCGCCAGCATCTCACCAGCATCTTTGCGCACCTGCTCGTCCGGGTGGCTGTGCTCCTGTTGCAAGAGCATGGTGCAAAAGCCCTGCATCGCGCGGCCGCCTTCGGCATAGGCTTTGGCAGTCAGCAGCATTTTGCGTACATCCGGGTGCACGATGATGGGATCGGCGGCTTTGTCATTGGCTTTAGTGCCCGACAGCGAGCGCATTTGGATGCGGTCCTTGGCGTAGGCCAGCGCATTCTGGTAAGCCACTTCGGTCAACGCCAGGGACTGGTTACCCACGCCCAGACGGGCCGCGTTCATCATCACAAACATGCCGTTCATGCCTTTGTTGGGCGCGCCCACCAAGGTGCCCACGGCGCCGTCCAAAACCATCTGGCAGGTCGCGCTACCTTTGATGCCCATTTTGTGCTCCAGGCCGCCGCAGTAGATACCATTGCGCGCGCCCAGGCTGCCGTCTTCATTGACCAAAAACTTGGGGACGATGAACAGACTCACGCCTTTGATGCCCGCAGGCGCATCGCTCAAACGCGCCAGCACCAGGTGCACAATGTTCTCGCTCATGTCATGCTCGCCCGCACTGATAAATATTTTGTTGCCCGTGATGCGGTAGGTGCCATCGGGCTGCGCTTCGGCGCGGGTGCGCATCAGACCCAGGTCGGTACCGCAATGGGGCTCGGTCAGGCACATGGTGCCGGTCCACTCACCGCTGACCATCTTGCCCAGGTAAGTGGTTTTTTGGGCATCTGTGCCATGCGTGGCCAAAGACGCGTAGGCCCCATGGGTCAGCCCAGGGTACATGGTCCAGGCTTGGTTGGCGCTGTTGAGCATTTCATAGAAAAACTGGTTCACGATCAAAGGCAAGCCCTGACCACCATAGGCCGGGTCGCTAGACAGCGCCGGCCAGCCGCCAGCCACATACTGGGCATAGGCTTCTTTGAATCCCTGGGGTGTAGTCACCTCGTGCGTGCTTTGGTCTAACTGGCAGCCTTCGGCGTCACCGCTTATATTGAGTGGGAATAATATCTCGGAGGCAAATTTCCCGCCCTCCTCCAAGACGGCATTCATGGTTTCCACATCCATATCGGCATGCGCTGGCATGGCTTTGAGGTCGTCCACCACGTGCAATAGCTCGTGCATAACAAACTGCATATCGCGCAATGGCGGGGTATAGCTAGGCATAAAGAAAACTCCTAAGTTTCAATAAATTAAGGGAAATTCGTAGGGGCCGCTGCGCAAGCGAGGCCCTGGGTTTGGACGTTTCTTTGCAAAATATTTTCAAAGCCCTGGTTCGCTTGCGCTAGCGAGCCGGGCTTTTGCAAAAACCGCGTTTCATAGTGCAAGGCCAAAATCAATCCGTGTATCTCGAAGGCAATTTGTGCCGCATCCGCCTGGGCCGCCAAGTGACCGCATTCTTTGGCTTGTAAGACTGCGCGAAACAAGGCGTCCTGCCATTGGCGTACTGCGTGGGCTAGTGCGTCGCGCACCGGCCCCGGACGGTCGTCAAACTCCACCGCCCCGCTAATAAATATGCAACCGGACTGAATTTCCACCGCAACGCGCTTCATCCAGTTGTCAAACAAGGCGCGCAAGCGCGGCAAGCCGCGGGATTGCTGTAATGCTGGGAAAAATATTTCCTGCTGGAAGCAGTTGAAATACTCGTCAATCACTGAAATTTGCAAGTCTTCCCGTGACCCGAAGTGGGCGAACACGCCGGATTTGCTCATCTGCATGACTTCGGCCAGCAAACCGATACTGAGCCCCTCTAGGCCCAAGCGGGTACTTAGGCTGACCGCTGCTTGAACAATGGCCTGCTTGGTTTGCTGCCCCTTTAACAAGGCACGTCCCGAATTTTTGGGTTCCAAGACCTCAGGCGGAGGTATTAGCGTGGCGGCAAATGACATGGGTTGGCGGAGATCATCAAAATAGAACGGTCGTACTATTTTGCACCAGATAAACCCCCACCTGGCTTATCCCTCGGCTTTTCTAGGTATTTTTCTCGTCAAGATGAGCGAATCATGGTGCCAAAGGCTTGATCGCTGAGAATTTCCAGCAATAAGACATGCGCCACGCGGCCATCGATGATGTGAACCGCCTTGACGCCGCTTTTGGCAGCATCGAGTGCGCCGCTGATTTTGGGCAGCATGCCGCCGGAGATGCTGCCGTCTGCCACCATGGCATCGATCTGACGGGCGCTTAGATCGGTGAGCAAGTCGCCGGCTTTATTCAGCACACCGCTGATATTGGTGAGCATCAAAAGTTTTTCGGCTTGCAGCACGGTGGCGAGTTTGGCAGCCACCACATCCGCGTTGATGTTATAGCTTTCATTGTTTTCGCCAAATCCTATGGGGCTGATCACGGGAATAAAAGCATCGTCCTGTAATGCACGCAGCACTGAGGGATCCACACTGACGATATCACCCACCTGACCGATATCGTGCGCAATCGACGGATCGGCCTGGTCCAACATTTTGAGTTTTTTGGCGCGGATCATGGCCCCATCGCGCCCGGTCAATCCCACCGCCTTGCCTCCGGCCTGGTTGATCAGCCCGACGATTTCTTGCTGCACCTGGCCAGCCAGCACCCACTCCACCACACCCATGGTTTCCGCATCGGTAACCCGCATGCCTTGGATGAAGGAACCGGTTTTGCCCAAGCGGTGCAGGGCGCTCTCAATTTGGGGGCCCCCGCCATGGACTACTACCGGATGGATACCCACGAGTTTGAGCAAGACCACGTCCTGCGCAAACGCCGCCTGCAAGGCCGGGTCAGTCATGGCATTGCCGCCGTATTTAATTACCATGGTTTTGCCGTGGTATTTGCGGATATACGGCAGGGCGCGCGCTAGGGTTTCGGCCTTGTCATAGATGCTATTGGAAGTCATGGCGGTGTCCGTGCGTCAAATGAAGACGATTATCTCCCCGCCATGCTGATTTGCCGCAATTCAAATAAGCTGAACCAGGCCTTGGTGTTGGGCGCAATGACCCCGACTTGCGCTTGACAGGGCAACGCGCTGGTACTACAAAGCACGCTAGAAACGCGTTGCTTAAGGAGCGGCAGCGCTCGCGACGGCAAACGACTCTTTGCTTTGCCCTTGGGCCACCAGCGAAGCCAGCCACTTGGGCGTCAGACCCCGACCGGACCAGGTTTCGCCATTGGGGCCGCGGAACTTGGCCGCTACGGGTTGGCTCGATTTACGCGCTGCTTTTGGGGCTTTTGCCACCTTTACTTTTGCAGGGCGACCGGAGTTGGCAGCACCTTTGGCGGTTTTGCGCGTCTGTAAGTCTTTCACGGTGATACCGAAGGCCTGCATTTTCGCTTGAATATCACGCACAGTTGCAGAAAATTCTTTAGACTTAATATCAGCAGCTTGCTTTTGCAGCTTTTCGATTTGGCCTTGGATATCAATCAAATTAGTCATTAGTAACTCCAGCAAAAAAAGTATGGGTAACAATTATAGGCTAATTTCATTCCAATACAATGCAAAAAATCTACGCCTATCTCATTAAATGTAAAGATAATAATATTTACATGCGGAAAATGGTAATTTCATTTACAGAGGGAGTGTTTAATTTGCTTGGACACTCTCTTTTTACTTTACGTCAAGACCTTGCCTTGCTTTTCGTCAACCAATAGGGCTATGCCGGCTTTACCATGATTTACAAGTTCAAATCCAAAGTATGCGGCGACCTCATCATGCTCGAGGAAAACGGCCGGACTATTTTGGCCATTATTGGAAAAACCGATCCGCAAAGCCTTAAAAAAGGCATCCTGCTGCCGCAGGATATGCCGGCAGCCATCGTTGCCCTGCAGCAAGCCGTCGTCCAAGAAGAAGCGCATTTGCAGGAAAAAGCCGATGCGGCCCGTGAATCCGGACGACCCCTAGCTTCAGGTGTTCAAGGAGTCCGTTTGCGCCAGCGCAGCCTGCCATTTATCCAGATGCTGGAGCGCTGCCAGGCCGAAAACAAAGAAATCGTCTGGGGCGTATAGCCGCAGACGATTTCGGGTGGCCTGCGCTCGCTGAGCCGCAGCCGGATCCCGCGATGCGCGGGCAGCACGCTCTTTAATCGATATATTCCTTGGCAGCCGCGATCACCGGGCCCCATTTCGCTATTTCAGCAGCCACAAATTTCTTGTGCTCGGCAGGCTCAACGCGCTTATCGGTAACCACAACGGCGCCCAATGACTCTTGCTTTTTAATGAAGTCGGGATCTTTCAATGCCGCCTTGAGCGCGCTATTCAATTTAGCTACGACATCGGCCGGCGTGCCTTTGGGCGCATAGAGACCGTGCCAAATGGTGACCTCAAAGCCTTTTAGGCCGTCTTCTTGCAGCGTAGGGATGTCCTTGAGTGCCGGCGTCGTCAGACGCTTAGCGGTGGTAACGCCGTAGGCATTCACTTTTTTGGCTTCGATTTGCACTGAGGTATTGGTGGTCTGGTCACACAGCAAGTCGATTTGTCCGCCGATCAAATCGGTCATCGCAGGCGCCGTACCTTTATAAGGAATAGTGGTCATGTCCACCTGTATCGCGTTTTGGAACATCAGACCGCACAAATGCGAGGCAGAGCCAATGCCGGCGTTACCCAAATTAATCTTGCCCTTATTGGCGTTCAACCAATCGCGCAACTCTTTGAAGTTTTTTGCTGGCATGGAGGGACGGGTAATGAGGGTCATAGGCACATCATTGATCATGCCAAGGTACTCAAAGTCCGAATCGATTTTGAAAGGCATATTGCGCATCAAATTAGGCATACTGGCCATGGCAATATGGTTGAGCAAAATCGTATAGCCATCGGGATTGGCCTTGGCCACCTTATTCGAACCAATCGAGCTACCCGCGCCTAATACGTTTTCAATAAGGATGCTGGCATCGCCCAGGGGTTTACGCATTGCTTCGGCCAGGTCACGTGCCACACGGTCCGTGGGACCGCCAGCCACAAAGGGAACCACGATAGTGATGGGTTTGGATGGGTATGTCTGGGCAAAACCGGAAAAACTAAGCAGCGCCAAGCCGGCTAAAAAAAGTCTCTTCATATTGGTCTCCAACGGGTAAAAACCAGAGTCTAGCGCCTATTGGCCGCAGCATAAATAAAAAGGCTTGTTTTAGCGCAGACGCGCGCCAAAAAAAGGCCCCGAGAATACGTAAGCAGTGGGCTAAGCGCTTACTGGTAGCTGCGGGCGTCTTCAATGACTTTGCCGTCATTGGGCAAACTACCGGGCGCCGCCAGCTCCACCGTGGCGCGCAGCTTGGTCACATCCCGCACAGCTTCGCTGATGCGGGCCGACAGACCCTCGCTGACGCTGGCGCTTTCGACCTTGAGGGTCATCTCGTCCTGGGCCATCGCCCCGCTGACTACCAAGCGGGCGCGCACAACCTCGGGAAAGCGGCGCACAATGTCCGCCACCTGTTTGGGGTGGACAAACATGCCCCGGATTTTGGTGGTCTGGTCAGCACGGCCCAGCCAGCCGCGGATACGGGTGTTGGTGCGCCCGCTCGGACACGGTCCGGGCAGCACCGCCGACAGGTCACCGGTTCCAAACCGGATCAAGGGGTAGGCCGGATTCAGACTGGTAACGACCACTTCGCCGACTTCGCCGGCAGCCACCGGGTCACCGGTGCCCGGTCGGACGATCTCGACGATCACGTCTTCGTCCAACACCAAGCCCTCGCGGGAGGCGGTCTCGTAAGCTATCAAACCGACATCGGCCGTGGCATAACACTGGTAGCCCCGGATACCTCGCTCTGCCAACCATTCGCGCAAAGAGGGGGGAAAGGCTTCACCCGACAACAACGCTTTGCGCACACTGGGCAGCGCCACGCCCATCTCCTTGGCTTTTTCCAAAATTATCTTCAGGAAACTCGGCGTGCCAATATAGCCTGCCGGTTGCAACTCCGCCATGGCAGTCACCTGCTGCTCGGTTTGGCCCGTACCGCCGGCAAAAACAGTACAGCCCAGCGCGTGGGCACCGGTCTCCATCATCGAGCCGGCCGGCGTGAAGTGGTAGCTAAAGCTGTTGTGAATCAGTTCACCAGGGCGAAAGCCTGCCGCAAAAATGGCGCGTGCCATGCGCCAGTAATCGCGCCGCGTGCCTTCGGGCTCGTAAATCAGTCCCGGGCTGGCAAATACGCGCGGCATGTGCGCACCAAAGCGCAGGGCGCTAAACCCGCCGAATACATCGCCACCGCCTGCGCGCGAGGCTTTTTGCAAATCCAATAGTTCTTGCTTGCGCACCACCGGCAAGCGGGCCAAAGCGGCTAGCGAATTGACCTCACTGGCCAGCACACCCGCCAGGCTGCTGGCCAAAGCCGGTGCGTGCGCTTGCGCGTGCGCTATCTGCAAGGGCAGCGCCTGCATCCATGCCAATTCACGCGCCAAATGCGTGCGGGTTTCCAGTGCGTCGTAATGTTCAGCCATAGACACTCCTGAAAAATTAGGCCAGCCAGCGCTTGCGGCGCTTGTAGCTCTTGACGTCTTTAAAGCTCTTGCGCTCTCCACCGCCCATACCGAGGTAAAACTCTTTCACGTCCTCGTTATTGGCCAAATCGCTGGCCTGTCCATCCATCACCACGCGGCCCGATTCCATGATGTAGCCATAGTCCGCATAGCGCAGCGCCATATTGGTGTTTTGCTCGGCCAGGAGAAAGGTCACTTTTTCTTTTTGGTTCAGGTCTTTGACGATTTCAAACACCTCTTCCACGATTTGCGGTGCCAGGCCCATAGACGGCTCGTCCAGTAAGACCATAGTCGGGCTGGCCATCAGCGCGCGCCCGATAGCACACATCTGCTGTTCGCCGCCCGAGGTATAGGCTGCCTGGCTGGTGCGCCGCATCTTCAGGCGCGGGAAATAAGCATAGACTTTTTCCAAATTGCCAGCGATCTCAGCCTTGTTCTTGCGCGTGTAGCTGCCCGTCAACAGATTTTCTTCGATCGTCAAATGGGCAAAGCAATGCCGCCCTTCCATCACTTGCACTACGCCACGCTGCACCAGATCAGCGGGCGTCAGGTTTTCGATGCGCTCGCCACGTAATTCGATGCTGCCTTTGGTGACCTCCCCGCGCTCGCCTTTTAACAAATTAGACA
>JAEMRG010000386.1 GCA_016463455.1 Rhodoferax sp. | reverse complement strand
GTTCATTTTGCGCGGACAATAGGATGAATATTGGTATAAATCGGATCCCCAATTATATCGACCCCACTCCCGTTCCCCCGCCTACGCCATGCCGACCGACCCCGACCGCCGGGCGGCCATTCGGTAAGGGCAGGTTCTGCCGGGCACATCGACCACCTTAGCCCCAACTTTTTGCTGCACCATGAAATTTACCGGTTCCAAGAATTACGTCGCCACCCAGGACTTGATGCTGTCCGTCAACGCGGCCTCCACATTGCAACGCCCGCTGCTGGTCAAGGGCGAGCCGGGCACCGGCAAAACCATGCTGGCCGAAGAAGTGGCCACCGCGCTGGACCTGCCGCTGCTGCAATGGCACATTAAATCGACCACCAAAGCGCAGCAAGGGCTGTATGAATACGACGCCGTGAGCCGCCTACGGGATTCGCAGTTGTCGGACATCGACGGCGGCGAGCGGGTCAAAAACATCCATAACTACATCGTCAAAGGCGTACTCTGGGAAGCCTTTACCTCTGAAACGCCGGTGGCCTTGCTGATTGACGAGATCGACAAAGCGGACATTGAATTTCCCAACGACTTGCTGCGCGAAATCGACCGCATGGAGTTTTATTGTTACGAAACGCGCGAGCTGGTACGCGCCAAGCACCGCCCGCTGGTGTTTATTACCTCTAACAATGAAAAAGAGCTGCCCGATGCGTTTTTGCGCCGCTGCTTTTTTCACTACATCAAGTTCCCGGACCCGGCGACCATGCAAAGCATTGTCGATGTGCACTTCCCGGGCCTGAAAAAAGAGCTGCTTAGCGCCGCCATGAAAACCTTTTACGAGGTGCGCAACCTGCCGGGCCTGAAGAAAAAGCCCTCCACCAGCGAATTGCTGGACTGGCTCAAGCTGCTGCTGGCAGAGGACATTCCGCTCTCAGCCTTGCAAGCCAAGGACGACAAAATGGCCGTGCCACCGCTGGTGGGCGCCTTGCTGAAAAACGAACAAGACGTGACGCTGTTTGAAAAGCTGATGTTTATGCAGCGCAACAACCGCTGAGATGGCTAAAAAGCCCCGCATCAATTTTCTGGCCATCGGCATTTCCCATGCCATTGGCTTTGTCGTCGGCTGCCTGAGCGGCTATTGGCTGGGCAAACTCATTGGCATGGACGTGTTTGCGCCGGGCGATGACAACTCCAGCTTGCTCGGTATTGTGCTGGTGGGGCTAGGCGGCGGGCTGGGCTCGCAATGGGCGCGGCGCTGGCAGCAAAGGCGTAAAGATAAAAACGAATAAGGAAGACCCGCTTGGCTTTTGTTGAACCTGTCGACCTGTCGGGCTATGGCGTGGCACTGTCTCCCCTGGCGCTGGCGCACGAGGCGGACTTGCGCGCCGCGGCTGCCGACGGTGCGCTGTGGAATTTACGCGTCACCTCGGTGCCTGAGCCCGAAAACACCCGCCAGTACATCGAAGACGCGCTGGCGATGCGCACAGCGGGCGACCGCTTTGCGTTTGCCGTGCTGGACCAGGCAGGCGGCAAAGTCATCGGCTGCAGCAGTTACCACGACATCCTGCCCGCGGTGAAGCGCGTGGAAATTGGCTACACCTGGTATGCCAAAAGCACGCAGCGCACGCACGTCAACACCGCCTGCAAATTGCTGATGATGACGCATGCGTTTGAAACCCTGGGCTGCCATGTGGTGGGCTGGCGCACTGACAATTTCAACTTCGCGTCCCAAGCAGCCATCGAGCGCCTGGGTGCTCGCAAAGACGGCGTGATACGCGGCCATGCGCTACGGCGCGACGGCACCATCCGCGATACCGTGATGTACAGCCTGCGCTCGGGCGAGTGGCCCGAGGTCAAAGCGCAACTGCTCTATTC
>JAEMRG010000385.1 GCA_016463455.1 Rhodoferax sp. | reverse complement strand
CAGCTTACACACTCAAATTGCCGCCTTCAGACAATCTCGGTATGCATGTGGCGGTGCGCGAGGCCAAGGCTGGCGATGTGATCGTGGCGGAGCAATCGGGTGGCGCTTTGGGCGCACCCGTGGGTGAAATCATGGCGATGGCCGCCATGCACAAAAGACTGGCCGGCATTGTCCTCAACGGCGCTGTTCGCGATGCGGAAAAATTGCGTGCGGAACAATGGCCCGTATTTGCGGCTTCTATTTATGCACAGCAGTGCCGAAAAGATGGGCCGGCCTGGCTTCAGACGACCATTGACTGTGCCGGTGTGACGGTGCATCCTGGCGACTTGATCGTAGGGGATGACGATGGTGTCGTCGTGGTTCCCTTTGCATCCATCGCCAGCGTTGCGCAAGAAGTGGTCAAGAAAATGGAAAAGGAGAGTTTGCGCATCGCTTCCATATCGCAAGGGTTTATTTCGCCTGCATGGCTAGACGCTGCCATTGAGCGTGCAGGACTTGTTTTGTCTGTCAATCAATAAAAGGAGACCAGTATGTCAATGTCGATTTCAAAAATGGTGATGTTCATCGCATCGCTATGGGCGTTCAGCATGGCGCAGGCCCAAGCGCCAGATAAATTTCCATCGAGACAGATCACGATCATTGTGGGCTTTGCGCCAGGCGGTGGTGGTGACATTTCATCGCGATGGATCGCTGATTACCTGAAGGAACGCTGGAAGGTGCCGGTTATTGTTGACAACAAGCCAGGCGCTGGCGCGACGATTGCGACAGGGTTTTTGGCCAGAGCAAAGCCTGATGGCTATACCGTTGCGTTGGCGACCACCAGTCCATTCACCGTGGCACCGTATTTTCAGACCGTGAGTTATGACCCTGCCAAGGACTTCACTTACTTGTTTCAAACCTTGGTCAGTGCACAGCCGCTGTTTGTCAAATCAGATTCACCGCACAAGACCATTGAAGAGTTGATGTCTTGGGCCAAGGCCAACCCCAACAAGTTGTTCTGGTCCACAGCGGCAACCAACGGTGGAACACACGTCTCGACACAAGCCGCTTTCAGCGCAGCTGGCATACAAGCCACCTATGTGCCCTACAAAGGCGGCGCCGATGCCATGAACGGCTTGCTGGGTGGTCAGATCCAAGCGCTGGTTGCTGCCGAGTTTCCTCCACACGCAGCCGCTGGAACGATCCGACTTTTGGCCGAAAGCGGTCCCGACAAAATCCCTGAATACCCACGCGTGCCCACCTACAAAGAATTGAATTTCCCACTTTCAGTGCCTATCTTTTATGGTGTTGCCGGACCTGCAGGTATTCCTGCTGACGTGATCAAAGAGTGGAATGCCGCAGCGGCAGACATGGTCAAAACCCCTGGATTTGCAGACTTGGTCAACAAGCTCAAGGGCTCGACGGCTTATCAGGGACATGCTGAATTCACGGCATCGGTGACGGGGGTGTACCGTCAGATGGGGCGTTTGATTCCGGAACTGGGCCTCAAGAAAAATTGAACCTTATGTGGCAAGCCAATATCATTTTGCAAAATGGGCAATTGATGCCCTATGCAGAGGCCAAAGTCCATCCCATGACCTTGGGCATGACCTATGCGACTGCTTTGTTTGAGGGGCTTCGTGCCTATCGAAATCCGGTCACAGGCGAATTCAAGATTTTTCGCTTGGCGGAGCATTTGAAGCGATTGCAGGCCGGCATGAAAGTGATGCGGTTTGACCACGTTTTCGATCCGGAAAAAATCAGACAAGAGTTGGCCGGTTTGATCCGTGCCAACGAACCCGATGACGATGTCTACATTCGTTTGCTGGTGTACATCGAGGCGCTGGGCTTGATGGCCCAGACAGGGCCAGTGGGTTA
>JAEMRG010000384.1 GCA_016463455.1 Rhodoferax sp. | reverse complement strand
CAGCGAGGCGCTGTTCGCAGAGATTCGCAAGCATTTCGACCCGACGCAGATCGTGGAGATTACCAGCGCAATTGCTACCTACAACATGGTGGCGCGTATCTTGGTCGCACTTCAAATCAGCCCCGAAACTTAGTCTGGCGACTGCGGCCCGCACGAAGGGCCGACGCACTCAATCGGCCTGAATATTGTTGTCCTTTACGACCTTGGCCCAAACGTCCATCTGGCGATCGATAAATACGCGTGCTGCCTCCGGCGTTCCACCGATGACGTCGATTCCCTGAGCGTCCAGCCGCTTGGCAGTATCCGGTGTGCGCATGACTTTGTTAATTTCCTCGTTCATGCGCTTGATGATCTCGGGCGGCGTCTTGGCTGGCGCCAACACGGCCCACCAGGCGGGCGCATCAAATCCAGCAAAACCGCTTTCGGAAAGTGTTGGCACGTCAGGTAAATCGGGGGAACGCTTGGAGGTTGTCACCACCAGCGGGCGCATGCGTTTGCTGTCCACGTGCGGCTTGAGCAGAAAGACCGATCCGATTGCCAGCGGGACATGGCCGGCGACGGCATCGTTCATCAAGGGACCGCCCCCCTTGTAAGGGATGTGTTGGAAATCCAGGCCCGCATTTTTGCCCAGTAGTTCCATCGCTAGATGGCCCAGGCTGCCAGAACCAATCGTGCCGTAACTAGCGCCTTTCTTAGCTTTTGCGGCGGCGACTACATCGGTGAATGTCTTGAATTCTGATCCGGCGTGCGTGGCAAGCAACATCGGCGCGGTGCCGATGAGGATCACCGGCGCCAAGTCTTTGCGCGAGTCAAAGGGCATATTGGGTATCAGACTAGGGTTGACGCCGTGCGTGTCAAAAACTACGGCAAAGGTGTAGCCGTCGGGTGCGGCCGCCGCCACCGCAGCGGTTCCAATAGAACCGGAGGCACCGCCCTTGTTTTCGACGACGATGCTTTGGCCGAGTTGCTGCGAAAGCGGCTGTGCCAGCAGGCGCGTCACCTGGTCGACCGATCCACCCGGCGGAAAGACTGCCACCAACTTGATCGCCTGCTTGGTCGGCCAGGCCTGCGCTATCGCCGACTGGGGCACCGCCAGCATAAGCGCGACCGGGATGGCAAGTAGCGGGGCGAGGGCGCGAATATTCAATTTCATGGTGCTTTCCTAAGAACCCAACGTTGGGAACCGAAGCATAAGGCCCAATTTGGTCGTTTTATCTCGGGGTTTACGCCAAGCTGCTGACAATAAAACCGACGACCATATTCGAGAATTCAAAAGCTCATTTTCCGGTGAAATTGGAACCAATTAAATTGCCAGTCAAAGAGTAGAACATGTAGAGTGTTTGCTTGCCAGCGTCTTTCTCAGTCGGATTTTTGAAGGTCAACTTCCACTCTTTTGTTTTTTTGCCATCCACCATCTCAGATTTATCCAATTTGACTCCCCCCCAAGAGGCATCAATCTTGCCCTTCTTAATCAAGTTGTCTTTGTGTTTGGAAGCGCAATCTACAAGGATAGGTTCTTTAATTGGGGTGTCGCCATGGAAGTGACAACCCCCGTCGCCGCCAGCGAAGGCGGCAGGTGCGAAAGTAATTGTGGCGATGAAAGCGAGTAAGTAAACGAATTTTTTCATGATGAATTCCTAGATAAAAAGTTGAAAATCAAAGAAAACCAAGTCAAAGGGTGTTGCGGCTGGGGTCAACCATTTTGTCAATATCCATGTCTTCATGGATATGTTTGTGCTGTTGCGCAGGGAAGCGAAAGTCATCCGAGTGGGCATCGTGTTGGTACCCGTGCAACTGCATGAGTAGCAAATACACACCCGCATAGACCAAGGCAAGGTTGGCCGCAAAGCTGAACCGCTTAAAGG
>JAEMRG010000102.1:5425-7355 GCA_016463455.1 Rhodoferax sp. | reverse complement strand
CGATGGCGCAGGTGCAGGCGCTGAGGTGACCGTGACGCAGGAATTTAATTTCAAGATCGACTAAGCCGACCGGCGCAAACCTTTTGCTAAGTGGATCGTGAAGGCGCACAAAACGTCTGGCCCGACGATTAGATAAAAATGGGATGGAACTCTAGACCCAAAGTGAAATCACTCCGCCCGCTTGATTTTTCAATGCTTTTTTACTTCTTTCCATAAGCGCCATCGTGGTCAGCGGTTACCAGCAGCACACGCAAATAGTTGCCATGGCGGTAGCCAACTGCCCTTGCTGACTTGCTCAATCGAAATGTGTATAGCGCATCGACACCAGTTGGTGGCGGAATGCTCTGAATTTTTTCCCAATGAAGCCCCTTGTCTTTGTAGACGTCCTGCCAAGTGAGTTTCAAAATCTTCTTTAAAGCAGTTCTGACACGCTCCGCATCATCAGCTTCAAGCTCAACCCAGGACTGCTGAAACTCAGGACTATTCAAATCAAGCTGAACGTACTTTGCGCTTTGCGACATGGGCTTTGGCTACCGGGAGTTGATCAGGGTTAGATGCCTTAGGTGGATTTTTTTGAGCCCACGCTATGGCTTTTTTTAGGCTACTCTTGGTACGCTCTTCATGCAGCCACTCCTCATGATCGGGAATGATCGTTGCAGTGCGGATAATCCAAACGCCCTTCGCAGGTGATTCCACCAATACCTGGCGTCCAGCGAACTCTTTACCCAGCGAAATTTGTCCGCTAGACCCCACAGACTTAACGATCTGACTATCTATCGATGCAAGATTCATGACTGCGCTCCTTAAATTTCATGTATTCATGCAGCATGATAATACAAGAGGAAAAGCCTTGCGCTAGTTGGACTCGCGCCGCTTGCCCAATTGCCTGCGCAGCAAATCTACCTGGCCACTAATGGCTTCGGCATCGACCACGTCGTTGGCGTTGACGACGTAGCACTCCAGATCTGCCAGGGCTTCGCCATGGTTGCCCAGCATGGCATGCGCCAGACCACGGTCGCGGTACTCGGACCAGGCCCCGGGCGTCAATACCACCAAGCGCTCTTGCACTGCCAGCCATTGGCCGCCATTTTTTTGGCTGCGGAATATTTCTTTCAGGTTGCGCAGCATGCGCGTCAGGATGTCGCGCGGTGGCGAGGCTTGCAAATACAGGCCTAGCGGTACGTCAAAGTCCGCCCCGTGCTTGCCACCCAGTCGGTAGGGCTCGAGCATTTCTTTGAGTTCTTCTCGGCTAAAGGACTGGCCGTTCATCGGATCGATGACCGCTTGACCTGCAGGCAACTGCACCTTGATTAAAAAATGGCCGGGAAAGCTGACGCCTTTGGCCTCCAGGCCTATGCCTTGCGCCAGTTCCAGCCAAATCACCGCCAGCGAGATGGGGATGCCGCGCCGCGACTCCATGACCTGGTGCACATAGCTGTTGTCGGGCGCGTAGTAGTCGTTGAGGTTGCCGGAAAAGCCTAGTTCTTGGTAGAAAAAACGGTTGAGTGCCATGAGCCTAGCCATACCCGCAGCGTCGGCGGGCACGCGCTTGCGTAAGCGCATCTGCCATTGGTCCATGCGCGAGAGCGTGGCTTGCACGTCCAAATCCGCATCGCGCATATGGCCCAAGGCGGCAGCCGCTTCAAACAAAGGAAAGCCACCGTCGCTGTGCACCAGAGACGCAAAATACGCCAGCGGGCTAGGCGGTTCAAAAGAAAAATCCATGCGCAACTCTATCGCAAATCAGCCAAAGCCCGCAGACCTAGCGCCGCAAAAACTGGCGCAAATTGAGGCCCAGCGCCAGTATGCTGCCCAGGTACAACAACACAGCACCCGCCAGCACCAGGGCCACCCACAGCACCCGCTGCAGCGGGCCGCCGGGCATGTCTAGCCACGTAAACGCTTGCGCCGCCCAGGCCAGGTATGCGCC
>JAEMRG010000102.1:0-5325 GCA_016463455.1 Rhodoferax sp. | reverse complement strand
ACCAGCCCCACCAGCCCCACACCCCAACCGGTAAGGGCCAAGGCGGTTTGCTGTACATCAAAAGCGGTGAAGGCGCGGTAATGAAATAGCACCGCGACCAAGGGCTGCGCAAACAGCAATAGCGCCACAGCACAGGGCGTAGCCAGCAAGACCACGATGCGCAAACCCCAGTCCAAGAGCGCCGAATAGTCGCCGGTATTGGCGGTGGCACGCGCTGCCGCCAGCCGCGGGATCAGCACCACGCCCAGGGCCACGCCCAGCAGGGCGGTAGGAAACTCCATCAGCCGGTCCGCATAACTGAGCCAGCTGACGCTGCCAGTGGCCAAGTGAGAGGCGATCTGGGTATTGATGAGCAAGGAGATTTGCGCCACGCTCACGCCCAGCAAGGCCGGGCCCATGAGCCGCACGATAGTGCGGGTACCGGGGTCTTGCCAAGCCGCGCGCAGTGCCGACCAACCCAGGCCCAGGCGCGGCAGCAAACCCAGGGCTGCCAGGGCCGGTATTTGCAAACCTAGCTGTAACACGCCACCGGCCATTACCCCGATAGCCATGGCATATATCGGCTCTACGCCCTGCGTGCCAAACCAGGGCGAGAGCCACCAAGCGGCCGCAATCGTGCACACATTGAGCAGCACCGGCGTAGCCGCTGGAATGGCGAAGCGCTTGTAGGTATTCAAAATGCCCGATGACAGCGCCACCAACGACATGCAGCCGATGTAGGGGAACATAAAGCGCGTCATCCAGACCGCTGCATCAAAACCGGCTTGCGGCAAGCCGCTGGCCATGGCCCAGACCATCCAGGGTGCCAGCAAGACACCTGCTATGCACACCAGAACCATGGTCCAGGCCAATAAGGTAGCCACCTGGTCGATCAGCACTTTGGTCGCCGCATCGCCGTCTTGGGCTTTGCTGGCAGCGAGCACCGGCACAAAAGCCTGGCTGAAGGCGCCTTCGGCAAACATGCGGCGAAATAGGTTGGGGATACGAAAAGCGACGTTAAACGCGTCGGTCAGGGCGCTGGCGCCAAACAGTGCGGCCATCAGGGTTTCGCGCAGCAAGCCGGTGACGCGCGAGGCCAATGTCCACAGGGACACGGTAGAGGCGGACTTAAGAAGGCTCACGGCGAGAGTTTAGCCGCTAGCCCCTGCAAGGCTATAATGGTGGGCTTTGCTGGCAACATCTACAAACACAAGGACACACAACTATGGCATCCGGAAAACCCAAGAAAAAGAACCCGCGCTTAGCGTCGGGCCGCAAGCGCGTCCGCCAGGACGTGAAAATCAATGCAGCCAATACCTCGCTGCGCTCCAAATACCGCACCGCGGTGAAGAACGTTGAAAAAGCCGTTCTCGCCGGTGACAAAACTAAAGCAGCTGAGTTGTTTGGCAAGATGCAAGCCGTGGTGGACACCATCGCTGACAAAGGCATCTTCCACAAAAACAAAGCTGCCCGCGACAAGAGTCGTTTGGCCACCAAGGTAAAAACCTTGGCCCTCGCCGCCTGATTATTCAGGTGCACCGCCCGAATCCTCCCGCAGGATTCGCCGTTTGAATAGGGTGCGCTGCCAGCAAAGCAAAAAGCCGTCGCAAGACGGCTTTTTTGTGGGCGCAATGTAGGCAACAGGGTATTGGAGTGAGGTGGACCCCATCATCGAGTTTGCCTAGCGCGGCCGCACCATCCGAAAAAGCTGCTCTGGGCCGATGCTGAAATAGTCGGACGGGCCGCCGCCACGCAGTATCGGGCGGGCTGACGCCGTGTCATAGATGCCGTCGCGAATGTGGGCGGTGTCGATATGCACTTTGACGACTTCACCAAACACCATCCAGGTGTTGAGCTCCTCACCCAGCGCCGAGCGCAAGGGCATGGATTGGCTGACTTTGCATTCAAAGCTGACCGGGCTCTGGGCGACACGTGGCGCATCCACCAGGTCAGAGGGATGCGGGGTCAATCCGGCCAAGCCGAATTCATCCACTTCGGGTCCCACATGGGCACAAGTCTGGTTCATGGCTTGGGCCAAATCCTGGGTGGCTAGGTTCCAGACGAATTCGCCAGTTTCTATGGCGTTGCGCACCGTGTCTTTGTAGCCCAGACTGCTAAAGCCAATGATGGGCGGCACGTAGTTAAAGGCGTTAAAGAAGCTATAGGGCGCCAGATTGAAAACGCCGCTGGCGCTGCGCGTGGAAATCCAACCGATGGGGCGTGGGCCGACGATGGCGTTAAACGGGTCATGCGCTAAGCGATGGCCCAGGCGCGGTTCGTAAGAATGAATGGGGTTTGTCATGCGCGCCATGGTAGCGCCACCCACAGGCCCCGTCAGCGGCTATTTGGCCGGCTCTGGCGGCGCACCTTCGCTGGTTTGCAAATCGTTGTCGCGGGCGAAACTAAGGCAAAAGTCCCAAGCCATGACTTCATGCTCGCGCAGATCGGGGTGGATGATGACGCATTTGGTATCCCCGATGCTGGTCGGTATGCACCAGGGCGAATAGCCCAGATGGCTGCCCGGTTGCGGGCCGCCGGGCCGGAACTGGCTCATCACACCTGCCAGCCGCTCGGCCCAGTCGCTGGGGCGAAATGCTCTGCCCTGGCGCGTCAGGCCCAGGATGTAAATTTCTTTGGCGAGGGTGGTAGCCATGTGCTCAAGATGGGCCGCTGTGAGGGTGGCATGCGGCAGGTTGAGGTTCCTGCGGATCGCGGGCATGTTGCACCGCAGCAAGCAGTTTACCTGCTGCCCATGCGTATCAAGTGACACCATCTGAACAATTGCAGGCCTGGGCTGCCAAAGGGCGCAGACTCTAAAATCTAGCTTCGAGGGCCCAACTTGCGTTGGGCTGATTGCTTTGTAGCACCACGCTTTTGCATTTTTTCCCCGGAGTGAGCCCATGATCGCCCCCGCGCCCCACCACGCTGCCGCATCCCCGCATGTCATGACGACCTATGGCCGTCTGCCCTTGGCCCTGTCGCATGGCCAGGGCTGCAAAGTCTGGGATACCGAAGGCCGCGAGTACCTGGACGCGCTCGGCGGTATCGCCGTCAACACTTTGGGCCACAACCACCCGGACCTGGTGGCCGCCTTGCAAGACCAGGTGAGCAAGCTGATACACACTTCCAATTACTACCACGTGCCCTTGCAGGAAGCGCTAGCGGCCAAGCTAGTGGAGCTGTCGGGCATGGAAAACGTTTTTTTCTGCTCCAGCGGCCTAGAAGCCAATGAGGCAGCGCTGAAACTGGCGCGCAAATTCGGCCATGACAAGGGCATCCACAACCCGCAGATCGTGGTCTATGACAAAGCCTTTCATGGCCGCAGCATTGCCACCCTGAGCGCCACTGGCAACCCCAAAGTGCAAGCCGGCTTTGGCCCCTTGGTGGAAGGCTTTATCCGCGTGCCCTTGAATAATATCGACGCCTTGAAAGCGGCAACCGAAGGCAATAGCGATGTGGTGGCGGTGTTTGTGGAGGCGATTCAGGGCGAAGGCGGGGTGAAGCCCTTGCAGATCGACTATTTGCGTGATTTGCGCGCGCTATGTGACGCGCGCGACTGGTTGCTGATGGTTGACGAAGTGCAGTGCGGCATGGGGCGTACCGGCAAGTGGTTTGCGCACCAATGGGCCGGTATCGTGCCCGATGTGATGCCCCTGGCCAAAGGCTTGGGTTCGGGCGTACCGATTGGGGCGATTGTGGCGGGGGCGCGCGCAGCCAAGGTACTGGGCGTGGGGAACCACGGCAGCACCTTTGGCGGTAACCCGCTGGCCATGCGCGCCGGGCTGGAAACCATACGCGTGATGGAGCGCGACGGCCTGCTGGCCAATGCCGAGCGCGTGGGCGCCCACCTCAAAGCCGCGCTGACCAGCGGTCTGGCGCAGGAGTTGGCGGCCGGCTCAATCAAAGAGATTCGTGGCCAAGGCTTGATGCTGGGCATTGAGCTTTCCAAGCCTTGCGGCCCGCTGATGCAACAAGCCGTGGGCAAAGGCCTGCTTATTAGCGTGACGGCCGACAGCGTGGTGCGGCTTGTGCCTTCGCTGGTATTGACGGCCGCCGAGGCCGAGCAGATCGCCGCTATTTTGTGCCCGCTGATCGCTGCGTTTTTGGCAGCCTGAGCGCCCGTTTTTTTGCAGCCACCCTACTTTTTTTGGTGACCCTTTCATGCAACATTACCTGCAATTTAAAGACTTCAGTGCTGACGAATACGCCTATTTGTTCGCGCGCGCAGCGCTGATCAAGAAAAAATTCAAGGCCTATGAAAAACACCACACCCTGGTAGACCGCACAATGGCCATGATTTTTGAGAAGGCCTCCACCCGCACGCGGGTAAGCTTTGAAGCCGGCATGTACCAACTGGGCGGCAGCGTGGTGCACCTGACCACCGGCGACAGCCAACTCGGGCGGGCAGAGCCTATTGAAGACAGCGCAAAAGTCATCAGCCGCATGACCGACCTGGTGATGATCCGCACTTTTGAGCAAACCAAGATCGAACGGTTTGCGGCCCACTCGCGCGTGCCGGTGATTAACGGGCTGACCAATGAGTTTCACCCTTGCCAGGTGCTGGCGGACATCTTTACGTTTATCGAACACCGCGGCTCCATCGCCGGCAAGATAGTCGCCTGGGTGGGCGATGGCAACAATATGGCCAATACCTGGCTGCAAGCGGCCGATTTACTGGGCTTCACGGTCCATGTGAGCACGCCTTCCGGCTATGAAGTCAAGCAGTCGGTAGCCGGGCCGCGTTCGGCTAACAGTTACCGCGTGTTCGACGACCCGCTGCAAGCCTGCCAGGGTGCGCACCTGGTGACCACTGATGTTTGGACCAGCATGGGCTACGAAGCGGAAAACGAGGCGCGCCGCGCCGCCTTTGCCTCCTGGTGTGTGGACCGCGCCATGATGGCCGCCGCCGCCTCCGATGCACTGTTTATGCACTGCCTGCCGGCGCACCGGGGCGAAGAGGTGGAAGCCGAAGTCATCGACGGCCCGCAAAGCGTGGTCTGGGATGAGGCGGAAAACCGCATGCATGCGCAAAAAGCGCTGATGGAGTATTTGCTGCTGGGGCGGCAAAGTTGAGTCAAGTTTTCAGACCCTGGTTAGTGGGCTGGCGGGGGTGCGGCCTTTTTCTCTTCCTTGATGGTCTGCTTGACCTTGCTCTTAATCGGCGTAGGACACTTGCCTATTGACGAGTTGCTATAGACCTGAAACACCTTGGAGTGATCCGGGTCGCGACAGATATAGAGGCAAATAAATTGGCCTTTTTCAGGCGCGATGTCTTTGGAATCAAAGTCGCAGACGGTATCAATAATGCGAAATGGCTTTTTGGTGGCGGCTTTTTTATCCTGGGCC
>JAEMRG010000101.1 GCA_016463455.1 Rhodoferax sp. | reverse complement strand
AGGTAGAACCCTGGCAGTCTTTTTTAGAGAACCCTGGCAGAACCCTGGCAGAACCCTGGCGGTAAACATTCACATCACTCACCCTCGTTCGTGCGCATTTCGCTGGCTTTTTCGTTGTCTACGCGGAGCCCGTTGACCTCAACGCGATTCTGAGACGGCGAGTTATACGTCATTTTTATTAACACCCCGTTATTGATCCACGCCTTTACGATGGCTGATGCCTGGGGTTTTGTCTTGCCCAGAGCGGCCATAATGGCGTGGCCGGCCCACCGCTTTGCCTGTGTGGCTTCGGTGTAAAACTCTCCCTCACCGGGGCCGGCGTCGATCATCTGGAGGCATCGCAGGATATCGGACCATGCCACGCCGTCGAACGCTGTGGGCGGTTTCCATGGCAGCACGGTCTGGACGTTGTCGCCCAATGGATATTCCAGGGTTGGGTTTCCGATTGGCACGCTGGCCAGTTGGAACCAATCAGCCCTATCGGCCTGGGGGGCCAGGTTGGCTTTGGCGCTGTCTTTCCGGATGTATTGCCACTTTTCCTCGACCGGCACGCCGACCTTGTCCGCCTCTTCGGCCGACATCACTGCCAATGTGGACATAACGCGCGCGGCTCCCTGGACTGCTGCTGCCCCACGGAATGACTCGCTGTCGCCTGCCTGACCGCCTTTGCGGAAGTGATGGATCAGCCACACCGCGCAATTGCCTCTGGCGGCCACAAGCCCCCACAGGCTCATCACGAGGTTCATTTCGTCGTTGCGGTTTTCCTCGGCTGTGTGGCTCTGGACAAACGGATCGATGATGATCACGTCAATCTTGCGGGCAATGATCACCGCCACCAGAGCATCAACCACGGGCGTTGCCACCAGGGCGCTGCCGATGCGTTGCGTGAGGATCAGCGGCTGGTCGCGCCCGGAATTGATGAACAGCTTGCCGGCGACATCTGCGTGCTGGATATTGTGCCGGATAAACGCGCCTTTGAGGCGCAGGAGCATCTCCTCCAACGGGTCCTCCAGGTTGTTGATCCAGACCTTGGCGCCGGGTTTGTGGATAAAATTCTGCTGGCTGGGCGCCATCGGGCTATGGTCCAGCAGCGCCCTGCCGGTGACGATTGAGAGTGCGACGACGATTGCGTATGCAGTTTTACCGGTGCCGCCGGGGCTGCCCAGCACCGACACGTAATTCCTGACCAACTCGCGCCCGTATATCCACCTGCGGTTTCGCAGGTTTTCCAAATCTGACGCGGCCAGGGCATATGCGTCAATTTCCAGGGGCGGGGGCGCCTTGACGTATTCAGGGGGCTCGTCAAAAGGGGTTTTGCTTGCTTGGCTGCCTCCTGTGGCTCCCGGTTGCGGGTGTTGCTGAAAATATCTAATCGGCGGTGCCCACCCGGCCTGAGCTGCCATATAGTAGATGGTTCCCGCCCCGATGATGCGTGCGGGGGGCTTGCTTGAGCATGCGGAAGCAATCCGCGTCCAGGTAACTTCGGTTTCACGGGCGTCGTATTTTTCACTTTTACTGGACCACCCTCCCCACATTTCCATCCCCTCGATGGACCCGCCTGTCGCGCGGTATGCGGCGTATCCCAGCCGGACCCAAGTATCGTAGTGGACCACCGTGCCTGGGTTGGGGATGGCGTCCATTGCCGATACCAGTGTGCCAATGTCTACGTCGCCTGCAACCCCTCCTGCGGCGCCCTGTGGCGCCGTGGCGACCTTCCAGCCATCATGGCCCATGACCTCCTCAAGCGCGTCCAGGGCATCTCCCAGATTGATTTCAGCAGCGCCGTTGCTGTGGGAAATTGCTGCCATGCGTGGCGCGGTGGGTTTTTTCCTGTTGAGCGAGCCGGGCCAGCGGAACGGGTGAACGACGGGGCTTCCTGTTGGATCTGCGCCGATTAATGCGGCGGCCAGGCTGCGGGCTCGTCGCAGGCGATCGTGGTCTTCGGGCGTTGTCGTGGGCTCTGACAGGCGCCAGTGCAGGTGGGCTTTCGGTTTGATTTCGCCGGTTTCAGGGCTTGTCCATTCCGACCCGGATGTGACAACGCAAGTGGCTGGTCCGATAATTCCTTCCAGGCGTTGGCGCGCGGCGTCTGGGTCTACGTCGTCGATCTCGACCGATAGCACAAGCCCATTTTGTATATCTGCGGTTCGGGCCGTGCGATGCGTGCGGAACGTACAGACCGGCGGCGCGAACACCGCTGGATCGGCAAGGGTGTCGCAGTAATCTGCGACGGTCTGTGCCGAGTCGGCGAGGTCTGCGATCAACCCTGTAACTTTAACGGCGAGGACCATGACGGGGGGCTTTCCCCGGTCAAACTGGTCAAAAGCGCGCAGTGATACGAATGACCCCTCCTCCGCGTATCGGAAGAGCAATGCGATAAATTCGCGGATAGCGGCTGCTGGATCTTCGTCGGAAATCATAAAACCCCCTTAGCTTATTGCCTCGGGCTTCCGGCGCATATATGATAAGTCAACCACTTTGGTGTGACTCCCCTACGCACCATGGCCAGGACGCCGGATCCCTTGCACGGAACCGGCGTTCGCTATTTGTGGCCCTCGGTTTACACTCTGTCAACGTCGCGGGGCGCGTGGACCTCCACCAAGGATCCCATGGCGCGTGTGGCGGCGACGTAACACAAGTTCCGCTCCTGTTCCTGCTGCCACCTTTGTCTGGCGTATTTCGAGGGGCATGTGCCGACGCGGTCAAGCCAATAAACCGTCGGCCACTCGCGCCCCTTGCTCTTGTGGATGCTGGACAGCGTCAGCATTCCCGAAATATTGTCCTCAAATATCTGCCGGATGCGGGAAACAACAGCATCAATACTGTCTTGGCGGCGCTCGCGGCAATCATCAATCACCACTTGCAAGGTGTCAACTTGGTCGGCAATTGACTGGGCGATGCTTTCTTTCTTCTGCGCGAGGGCGCGGGTGACCTGGGATTCGCGCCACTTTTGCAGCCGGGTTTCCAGGCCGTGCAGGGTAACGGCTGCTTTCCACTTGGTGGCCAGTTTGATCAAGCCGTTGCCGATATCGCGGCCTTCCACTTTGCAGGCAATGCCACGGCGGATCAGGCTGAACGCGAGGGACACCAAGGGCTTGTTGAGACGGCAAAGGACAACGCTGCTGGCGTCAAGGTCGTTGCGGCCGAACAAGTCTTCGAATTCAATATTGCTTACGCTTCCCTCGGGCGCGCTTTCGTGCGCCTGGATGTGGCTGACCCACTGCTGGGCGAAATCCACGACGGCCTTGGGGCAGCGGTAGGTTGTGGTGAGCGGTAGGCGCGCGGCGCTGAAGTCGGAGGCGATCAGGTCGAGGCTGTCGGCATCGGCGCCGGTAAAACCGTAGATTGCCTGGGCACGGTCGCCCACGGCCACGACGCGGCCACCAGGGGCGAGTAGCGCACGCACCAGGGCGCGACGGGCCGGGTTGGTGTCCTGCGCCTCATCGACGAAGATCCACGCAAACCTCCAAAAGCGAACCTTCAACAGCACCGGCAGGTAGACCATGTCGTCGAAGTCGATGAGGTCGGTCTGGGCGTTGCTGGCGCGAAGGACCGACTGAGCGAAGGGGATGATGTCGTCGATGGGTGCGTCGGCATCTTTTTCGTCCGAAAACAGATCAAAGTGGTCGATGATGTCGTGCCACAGTTTAGCGTCGGAGATTGAGCCGACGACGCCAATGGCGCGCTGTTTGGCGAGGGACACCATCTGGGCAATGCCCGGCGAGTAACGCGCCGCCCAGGCGTTTGCATTCACGCACGCTGCTTCGAGCATGTTGTCGACCTTATGGCCGTCAACCTTTACGTTAGGGTAGGACTTGCGGTAGGCGCCGAAGCCGAGGCTGTGGACGGTGCCGGCTCGGGCCTGCTTCCAGTCAATCCCGCGCTCCTTCAGCTTGCCGCTAATCTCGTCGGCGATCTTTTTGTTGTAGGCAAGGATGGCGACATTGCCGCCCGTCAGTTTGATGGATTCGATCAAGGTAGTTGTCTTGCCCGCACCCGCAACAGCCTCCAGGATGCAAGAGCCGCTGCCGTCGGTAACCCAGTGGAGAAAGTCGGCCTGCTGAGGTGATGGGGTGAATGTCTTGCTCATTTCAGTCTCCATATGCCCTGCATCGGGCGCCCCTGTTGGGGTGACGCATATATACCGCGAAAAGATTTCGCACGTCAACGGCTAAAACGAAAAAAAAGCCGCAAGGTTTCCCCTGCGGCCTTTTCTCATGAAAAAATTAAGCCCTCTTGTTTAGAACGGCAGGTCGTCATCAGCGATGATTTCCTTGGCCGGCGCGGCTTTGGGCGCGGGAGGCTGGACGTGCTTGGGGGGCATCGCCGACGCGGTGGGCTTTGCTTGGGCGACAGCCTCAGAAGCAGCGGCAGGCTGCTGCATGACGCCGTGGGACGCGATGGCTTCGCCCAGCTCATCGGTGCGATCAACCCAGCGCGCGATCTCAAAAATCGGGCTGTGAAAGCGGCTGGTGCCCTGCGGCGTTTTGGCTTCCGTCACTGCTGTGCCGGTCACCTTAACAATAGGAATCTGACCCATCTGGGCCTCTGGAGAATTTAGATATTGCAGATGGAGGGTGTTAAACGGATCGAGCAGCGAACGGCTGGTGCCGCTGAAATAGCGCGGCTTGTCGTCGCCGAACAACGTCGGCGCTAGGGTCTTGACGCGGAAGCCGAAGCTGTAGGCACGCTTGTTGTTGTCCCCCATCTCTTGCGGCTGCGGCGGGCAGATTTGCCCGTAGGGCGCCAAAACAAACGATGGTGGCGACGAAAGCTTCAGCCAGCCAATTTCAAGGCTGCCAAAATCAATAGCGAAGGTCAACTTGCGGACATCGTCGGATCGACGGTCCGCCCATCCACCGTCTGCCTGTTGCTCCCGATCGACCACGCACCAGAACCCGACGCGAGCGTCAAACTGGAGGCGGCCGAGGAATTCTTGCGAAGTCTGCTTGTTGGTGCCAGGCACGCCAAAATAACCAGACATTTTTTCTTCTTTCATTAGGACGGGCTGTTAAGCGTCGCCGTTATCACGCACCGCCGGATTCTCCGGCTGGTCTTGGAACCCGAACACTTCACGCGCATGTTGCTTCGTGAGAGGGTCCGAGTAATAGAATGACCCGTAATCGGGCGTCATCATTGCCGCGATTACATTTGGATCGTCAGACACCGCCAGCGTCCGCTCCATGCGGTGGGCGATGTTAAGCAATTCGTTCATGCCGGCCTTGGGATCCTCGATGCGGTAGACACCGAACTTCTGCGGCGTGACGTAAGCAATCCGGCCTTCGAGGTCGGTGCCATGCAGGTAGAATGACACCTGCCTAGCATGGGCGTCGGATATTTCGGACGACAAGCGCAGTTGCGTTTTGATATCCACCAGAACGCCGGAGTCGCGGAAGATCAGGTCGTAATAGCCCAGGATGGGAACCGGAACCGATGGGAAGTGGTGGACGATCTTGCCTTGGGTTTGCGACGGGATGCCGTAGGGCCGCAGGGCCAGGAGCCCTTGGGCCACAATGCCTGGGATACCTTCGCGCTCCTTGAGGCGCTTAGGATCAGGGGACAGGCCGCACAGGCGGTCAAACTCACGCAGGGCGATGTCCTGGCATTCAACCTGATCCATATGCGGGTCCATCAGCCCGGCAACGATGCCAGCCTCGGACGCAGTGCCCCGCAGCGCCGCCATCGACACGCCATTCCCGCGCCGCTTCAACAGCTTTTCCAGCACGACAATGGCGGGTTGTGCGGCCCAGGTGTTAAGCGTCGAGGGTGACAGATGCTCAATGCCGTGGCGGATGAACGGATTTGTCATTGGTTTTTTCAATATTTCTGAAAGCAAATAGGCGCCAATATCTAGGCAACGTCAAGTGCGCAAGTCGGCTCCGTATTTTGCCATCAGCGCCGCCTCAGCGCGACCGTGGTCTTTTTTGCGCCCAAACATGTTGACCCCAGGCCACGTCATCAGCGCAAGCGCCCTAGATTCTTCTTTGTCGGCTTTGAGCTTGAAGTGGCGCTTCCAGACGGACGGGGACACTAGATGCAGCGGCACGTTGCAGCAGGCGACGACGCCCCTGACCATGCCGTATGATTTGCCAAAATTGAAAGAGCTTGTGACTCCGTTGCCTCGAACGGCATGAACGTGCTCGATGATGCACACGTTGGGCTTGGCTTCAAGGATCATGCGACTCAAAGTATCGCAATCAATTTCCCCGGCGACGACAGGGGTGTCGTGAGCCACAATAGACTTGGTAAGGCAGTCGTAGAACGCGATGGCGCCTGAAACGCCAGGATCTAAGCCCATGATGATATATGCCATTGGCTTTTCTTTCAGGACTAATCTGGGAAACAACGAGGCAGTTGCCGAGGTAAAGCGTAGCCGAGCCGATGGTTTCAACGCGTATCACCATAGCTCCATCATCATCCCTTCCTCCGGCTCCTGCACCACCCGCAACGCCACCAACTGCGGGTAATGTGCGCAAATAACGCTGGGCCCAATAGACCGCTCGGTGAACACCGTCCCGTCGGGCATCCAAATGCGATAGAGGGTTTTCGGCACCCCCTCCATCCCAATTGGACGGATTTTTGCACGGCGCTTTTCGTATGCGCGCTGTTTTTCTTCGTCGGTCATCGTTTCACCCGCGCCACTTCGGGCGCACGCCATACTATCTCATCTAGGATTACCGGCGACCAAGACCCGGTATACCCACCACGACCCTGCACGTAACGCACATCAACTGTTTTGGGCTGACCAAGCGCCAGCCAATACTCCCGAATGCGTTTTGCTTGCCGTTCTGCATCCACACGGTTTCCTTCCAATCTGCTCCCGGAAAGCAATGGATTGATTGTCGCTGCTGCCGCTGAACGGGGCCGCTTGATCATCATCGCCTTAACTTGCGCAGAGCATCCGTCCATTGTGCGCCCCAGTTCCTGCGCAATCTCTGCCCGTGTTCTGATGGTTTGCGTCCACAGAAATCGCAACCGCTTTTTCTCATTAGGCGTCCATGGTGCGGGCCTTACCTTGAGTGTCTCTCCCGGCGCCACGATCATCTTTTCATTCTTCCTTTGCCAGGACGACCCATCGGCTGTTATCCGCAGACGCGTCTACCCAGTCGTTCGCCGTGACGTGGCCGTTTGTAGCTGCGGCAATCCGACGAAACGTTTCGATTTTGAAGGGCATCTTTTCGTCATACATCCACCGGCCAACGGTCGCTGGAGACACATGCACCATCTTGGCGAAGGCGTTTGCGCGGATGCGGTTCTTGCGCAGATAATTGGTGAGTTTCATAGCCGCATCGTGCCGGCATGTATTTCGCTACGTCAATAGAAATTCCGCACCGGGAAAATAATTTTAGTTATGCGGCGTTTT
>JAEMRG010000100.1 GCA_016463455.1 Rhodoferax sp. | reverse complement strand
CCGTGCACTTCGGCGCCGGAGAACATGTCGTAGCTCCAGCGCGTCCACAATCCGGCGCGCAAAAAATGCTCGCTTTCGGTCACGCGCCTGGCGGTCGCCAGCAAAAGCGCGAAGCCAAAATCCGCCGTGGTTTCCGTCAGCACATCGGGTGCATTGGTGCCCAGCACGCCGGCAGCTGTCATGGCGGGCAAGTCAAAGTTGTTGTAACCGACCGTCATATTGGCGCAAATTTTGAGCGCAGGGCATTGGGCTAGCAGCTCAGTGTCCATGCGCTCGGTGCCGGTGGAAAAAACACCCACCTTGTCCTGCATGCGGCGCAGCAACTCGGCTCGGTCCCACAGCACATCGTCCGGGTTGGACTCGACTTCGAAATGGGCAGACAGGCGGTCAATCACGCTTTTGAAAATAGCGCGGGTTACCAAAATGCGGGGCTTGGAAGTGGACATAGTGATAGTTCAGAAAGGAGTGGTTACGAAGTGGGAAGCGAAAACGCGCTTGGCTGAAGCATGGGGCAGCGCAAGCCGCCCGCCAATAAATTATCAATCCAGCCAATGCGTAAATTCTGCCATCGGCACGCGGGGCGTGACAAAGCCATTCACGGGCGCATCCGCATCGGCATAGCCCAGGGCCATGCCACAAACCAGCATTTCTCCTTCGCCAGCCCCGATGTGCGGCATGATGATTTTGGCAAAGCCATTCCAAGCCGCTTGCGGACAGGTGTGCAGGCCACGCCCGCGCGCAGCCACCATGATGCTTTGCATAAATGCACCGTAGTCCACCAGCGAGCCGCGCCCCATCACGCGATCAATCGTGAACATCAAGCCCACGGGCGCATCAAAAAACCGGTAGTTGCGCTGGTGCTGGGCGTGCATCTTGTCTTTATCGCCTTTGCCAATACCCAATAAGCCATACAAGCCCCAGCCGTTTTCGCGGCGGCGGTCGATATAAGGGCTAACCCATTTTTCAGGGTAGTAGTCGTATTCCTCGCGGTAGCTTTCGGCCAGCGCGGGGTCGGCACGTAGGGCGTCGTGGGCGGCGCAAACTTGGTCCACCAGGCTATCGCGGCTGGCACCTTGCAGCACATAGACGCGCCAAGGCTGGCAATTGGTGCCCGAAGGCGCGCGGCTGGCCACCTCCAAAATCGCCTCGATGTCGGCGCGCGCCACTGCCTGCGGGGTAAACGCCCGAACCGACATGCGACTGCGGATGGCCGTGTCAACGGCCTCGGTCTGACTCAAATATTGCATGCAAAAGCTCCACTCAAAATAAAGGATGCCAAATCAAAGGTGGCGGGTAAAAAAGCTTTATCGACCGCTAGGACGACAGCGATCGAAGATGCTCCAAGGCCCCCGCCAAGGCGGACGGTAGCGGTGCAGGCTGGCGGCTGGCGGCATCAACATAGACATGCACGAAATGGCCTTGCGCCGCTGCCCGTGGCTGACCCACGGCAAAAACGCCCAGTTCATAGCGCACGCTGCTGCGACCCTGGTGGGCGACCCGCAAGCCCAGTTCCACCACCTGCGGGAAAGACAAGGGAGAGAAATAATTGCACTGGGTTTCCACCACCAGACCTATGACCGCGCCGCCCTGCAGGTCCAAAGCCCCCTGCTCAATCAGATAAGCGTTTACCGCGGTATCAAACCAGCCGTAATAAACGACATTGTTCACATGCCCATAGGCATCGTTGTCCGCCCAGCGGGTGGTGATGCTGCGCCAGACGCCGTAGGCGCTGCGCGGCGCGGGTTCAGGTTTGGACATACAAGGAGGGGGAAGAGGTTAAAGCGTCCGCACCTAGGACACAACTGTGTAAATTCTTTCGAATGCCGCGCATTTTGCCATCGCTGCCTGCGCTTTCCGCGCTTGGGCGCAAGGCCCTGCGAATCCGGTGCTTCAGAGGGAAAAGCCCTTTTGGCTTGCCCGCCATCAACAAATTTTTAACTTTTTTGCTGCATTGCAACAAAAATGTCTTGTCAGACAGGCTTTCATCCCTATAATTCGTTTATGCTGCACTGCAACATGGCCTTATCAAGGCGGGTTACGGAGCAGATAGAGTCTCTTAACCTGGTCTTTTGTTTATTTAACTTTGGAGTATTTTTATGCTAACCGTAGAACAAGTCGTCGCTTCCAACAAATCCAACCTCGAAACTCTGTTTGGCCTGACCAGCAAAGCTTTCGAAGGCGTTGAAAAACTGGTTGAACTCAACCTGGCCGCTTCCAAAGCAGCCCTGTCTGAGGCTTCTGCCCACACCCAAACCTTCCTGAGCGTGAAAGATGCCCAGGAACTGATGGCTCTGCAATCCGGTCTGCTGCAACCCTTGGCCGAAAAGACTGCTGCTTACAGCCGTCACCTGTACGACATCGCTAGCGGTGCCGGCGCAGAGTTCACCAAGACCATGGAAGTCCAGGCTGCTGAAGCCCAGCAAAAAGTGGCCGCTTTGGTCGATAGCGCTGCCAAAAATGCACCTGCCGGCTCTGAGTCCGCAGTGGCCATGATGAAAAGCACGGTTACTGCTGCCCACAATGCGCTGGAATCGGTTCAGAAAGCTGTCAAGCAAGCTACCGACGTCGCTGAAGCCAACTTCAACGCCATGGCAGCGAGCGCTACCACGGCGACCAAGCAAGCTACTGCTTCCAGCAAGAAGCGTTAATGCGCCAGGCGGCAGCAAGTTTTTTTAAGCTTCTGCCGCAAACCAAGGGAAAACCCTGATACGATGAGATTATTGGAAGTGCAAGCTTCCTGTCGATTGTCTCCTCGGATCCTTTCGAAACCTTTGGTTCAGGGATCCCTTCAAGGCCTCGTTGCAAGACGAGGCCTTTTTTTTGGCTCTGATCGCAACGCACGCGCCAAAAAGTCTTGCTACCGCAGTGGACTGCACGCGCGGCAAGGCGCTAGCGCGATTTAGCTTCCACAGCAGCGCGTAACTGAGGCAATGCGGCCAGCATGGCTTTGCGGCCCGCTTCAATCGAGCGCTTACGCGCCCCAAAGTCTGCGCTGGAGATGCCGAGCAACTGGGGCCGGATCACCACATCGGCGCCTTGCAGTTCCAAGCTTTTGATGCTTTTGCCCATGATGGTGAAGGTTTGCAAAAGAATTTCCAAGGTGCCGCTGGCTGAGGCGGCCTCCGGCGGGCTGGAAATGTCCACTGCAATGATGAGCTCGGCCCCCATTTTTTTTGCAGCACGCACCGGCACCGGCGAGACCAGGCCACCATCCACATATTCATGATTGCCAATCCTGACGGGTTGAAAAACCGCCGGAACCGCACTGGAGGCGCGCACCGCTGTACCGGTATCACCGCGCTGGAAAACGATGTCATTACCGCTGTTGAGGTCGGTAGCCACAATGCCCAAGGGCATAGGCATGGCTTCGATGGGCTTTTGCCCGACCTGCGCGTTCACGTATTTAGCGAGGGCCTCGCCACGCAATGCACCGCGGGTGAAAACCTGAAGCGTCCAATCGGCAATAGTGGCCTCTTCCATGGTTTCGGCGATGTACTGCAACTGCGCGCCGTTTTTGCCACTGGCATACAGCGCTGCCACCAGACTGCCCGCCGAGGTGCCGGTTACCAGCACGGGCCGGATGCCCGCTTCTTCCAGTACTTGAATGACGCCGACATGGGCAAAGCCCCGTGCAGCACCGCCACCCAGGGCCAGACCGATGCGCGGCAGGGTTTTGACCACGGGCGCAGGCGGTGGCGCAGGCACGACCGGCACTTCGGCTGCGGGTGTTTTGGCGGAGGTGTCCTCGCCCTGCGCTTTACCTGGTGGTATGGCGGTCAAACCGCTTTCCGTGCCAGGCGCTTTTTCGGCTGCTTGGGCGGTACCGACCACCACCGGCGCTTTGGTGGATGGCGCAGAGGCACAAGCGCTTAATAGTGCGACCATGGCGCTGACCCAGACCCATTGCAAGCTTTGCTTCATGAAAACCCTGTCTCTGTGTGACAATGAAAAAAAACAGATTGTGCAGGACAAAGGTCATCCAATGAAACGTCCGGCCCCATGGGCGGCAAAAGTGGTCGCATTGCTCGATACGGGCAACAAGGCGGCGGCGCTCGCACAAATCAAGGTGGCGCCCTCGGTGCGGGATGTCCAAGCGCTGCAGCTTTTGCTAGGCCGCCATGCGCAGTGGAAAAAAGACGCGTTGCTTACCCAAGCTGTGGACGACCAGATCGCCAACTTGTCGCACCCGCGATTACATCGCTCTCCCTAAGCCTTCGCAGCGCCTGCGGGCGGGATTCTCAGGGCAAGGCGGCCGCGGCGCGCTGGTAAGCGGCAGATTGCAGCATGCCTGCCCAATCCAAAGACGGCAGCTTGGGCAAGAGCGCTAAACGCCGTGCGTGGCTCTCTGGCTTAGGCTGGTACACGCCCGTGCTTTGCGCCTGGCTTAGCTCTGCCAAAACTGCGTCTAAAGGGGAGTGCCCGGGTTTTCCGACCAAGGACTGGTTACACAGCAAGGCCATATCGCAACCGGCCTGCAAGGCGGCCAGCACCGCTTGGGTGGCGCTGATTTCGCGGCCCTGCACCTGGCGTGCACCGGCCATGGACAAGTCATCGCTAAATACCGCGCCGCTAAAGCCCAGGCTTTGGCGCAACACCTTTTGCAACCAGATCGCAGAAAAACCTGCAGGCAGGCTATCGACCTTCGGGTACACCACATGGGCCGGCATCACCGCCTGCAACACCAGGTCCAGCGTGGCATAAGGCGCTGCGTCTTTAGCCAAAATACTGCGCAAACTGCGCTTGTCCAGCGGCACCGCAAGATGCGAATCGGCACGCGCATAGCCATGGCCTGGGAAGTGTTTTGCGCAATGGGCCAAGCCGGTTTGCGCCATGCCTTGCATCAGGCTTTGGGCCAGCAGGCTGACGGTGCGGGCGTCATCGGAAAAAGCCCGATTGCCAATCACACTGCTAGCACTGTAATCCAGGTCCAGCACCGGCGCAAAACTCATATCTACACCGCAAGCCCGCAATTGCGCGCCCATCACATAGCCGCAGGCTAGGGCAGCGCGGCTGGCGGCCAAGGGGCCAGCCTTGTGGCCCGCGCGCGGCGCAGCCAAAAACATTTCGCCCAGCACGCGCATGGGCGGCAGGTGCACAAATCCGTCATTGCGAAACCGTTGCACCCGACCACCCTCATGGTCTACCGCAATCAGCAGGTCAGGACGCAAGCGTTTGACGCTGGCACACAGCTGCGTTAATTGCGCCCGGTTTTCCCAATTGCGGCCAAACAAAATCAAACCGCCCACCAAGGGATGGCGTAAACGCAATCGGTCCATGGCCCGCAAGCGGGTGCCGGCAATATCAATCATCAAAGGCGCATGCTGCTTCGCCGTTTTCATCGCAGCAGACCTAGGTTGCGGTGGGCTGCAAAGACCCAGGCTCGCCGGCGGCATCATCGCCAAGCACGAGCCGCGCCGCTTTAGCGCCGGGAATTGATTCGACGATACAAAAACTCACTGCATAGTCGGTTTCATCACTCAGGCTGATTTGCGCCTGCAAGCCGCGCGCTTCAAACCACGCTTTGAGGGCGCCATGCAAAACCACCACTGGCGCGCCGCTGGGCAGCTTGGCAATTTCGCAAGAGCGCCAGGTCATGGGCATGCGCATGCCTAAACCGACGGCCTTGCTGAAGGCTTCTTTGGCGCTGAAACGGGTGGCCACATAGCGCACGCCACGCTCGGGCCAACGGCTGCTGCGGGCCTTCCAGGTGGCCAATTCGCCGGGCGCCAAAACTTTGGCAGCAAAGCGCTCGCCATGGCGCTCTAGGCTGGTGCGGATACGCCGCACGTCGCAAATATCCGTGCCAATGCCGAAAATCATGGACGCAAACAAGCCAGATAGGCTTGCACCGCGCCGGTATAGCCGCGCTCCAGAGCATCGCCAATCAGCGCATGGCCTATAGAGACTTCGCGCACCCCAGGGACAGCGCGTACAAATGCGCCCAGGTTGTCCAGATTGAGGTCGTGCCCCGCATTGATACCCAAGCCCACCGCAGTGGCGGCGCGTGCGGCCTGGGCAAAACGCGCCAATTGAGCCGACTCCTGGGCGCTACCCCAAGCTGCCGCGTAAGGCTCGGTATAAAGCTCCACCCGGTCCGCGCCCACCGCTTTGGCACCGACCATGGCATCGGCATCAGCATCCATGAACAAACTCACGCGCACCCCCCAGGCCTGCGCCTGGGCAAGCAGGGGGCGCAGCACATCGGTATCCTGCGGAAAGCTCCAACCGTGGTCACTGGTCAATTGGCCCTCTCCGTCCGGCACCAAGGTGAGCTGGTGCAAGGGCAGATTGCGGGCCTTGAGCTCGGCGGCCACATCCATCAGGTTGTGCAAAGGGTTGCCTTCGACGTTGAACTCGCGGTCCGGCCATTGCTGCATCAACTCCGCCAGGTCCAGCACATCGCTACCGCGGATATGGCGCGCATCGGGCCGCGGATGCACGGTGATGCCCGAAGCCCCGGCCTGCAAACACAGGGTCGCGGCGCGGGTCACGCTGGGAATGCCCAGGTGGCGGGTATTGCGCACCAAGGCCACTTTATTCAAATTGACAGACAAGGCGGTAAATGAGGTGTGCATGGCAAGCGGGCAATGGTTGCGAGATCGAAGCTTAAAAGTTCAATAGGACTGGATGTCCACCATCATCTGGCGGGTGCGCAGGGTGCGGACCCCGCAATGGTAGTGCAGCAGCGCGCGCAGCAAAGGCTTGAGTGCCGCGCTCAGGGGCGCACAGGCGCGCAAGGTGTCGGTAAAAAGGCTGCCTTCAGCCAGCGTGGCTTGCAAGCCCGTCCATTGTGCGCCGCTCAAAAAAGCCCGGTCGTCGGCGTGGGCCTGGCGCAGTCCGCCTTCGGGGACCAGGGTGTAGGACTGCTGCGGCTCCAGCGCTGCCAGGGTGAGGGTTTGCACATCGAGCTGCGGCAGCAAACCGACTTCGCGCAAGAGCAGCAGCTCATAACTGCGTAGCGCCGCTTCCAGCACTTCTTCGTGCGCGCTGGCCAGCACGGCCACAACGCTGGCATAGACATCAAACAAAACGGGGTGTGGATCGTCGCGCGCCAAAAGCGTGAGCAAGAGTTCATTCAGGTAGTAGCCCGAGAGCAAGGCCTCGCCGGTGGGCATGACGTGGCCGCCCTGCCACTCGGCACTTTTGAGCGTGCGGATTTCGGCGTCCCCACCAAAGGCCAGATGCAAGCGCTGCAAGGGCAAAAGCACCGGTCGGAAACTGGAACTGGGCCGTTTGGCGCCTTTGGCAATCAGGGCGATGCGCCCATGGTGGCGCGTAAACACCTCCAGAATCAGGCTCGATTCGCTCCAGTCGTAGCGATGCAGTACAAAAGCCGGTTCGTCCGCAATGCGCTTGACGGCCATTTACTCGTATC
>JAEMRG010000099.1 GCA_016463455.1 Rhodoferax sp. | reverse complement strand
GACAAAGCCTTTGTGGACAAGGCCTTGGCGGATGACAGTTGGCGCGCAGCGGCTGCTACCAACCGGCTGGAACTGCTAGACATGGATTTGTGGGGTGTGCCTAGTTTTCGCATCAACGACCTGCCCGGTTACTGGGGCCAGGACCGCCTGTGGATGGTGGAGCAGGATTTAATGGCTCTGCGCTAAGCCGAGTACTTTTCTACCTGCACCGCGCAGTCATAAAACGTGGGCCCACGCCCCAGGTCAGTGAGCCGCTGGTTCGTCAATTCATTCACATTGGTGCCCATGGGCCCCAGCTTGCGCCACCACACGCCCAGGCCGTTAACCACGCCTGGGCGCGCGCGCGTGCTGATTTCGGCTTTGCAGTGGTACTGGCCGCGGGCATTGAAGACGCGCACCTTATCGCCATCGGAAATACTGCGTGCCATCGCGTCTTGGGCATGGATTTCTATTTTGGGCTCGCCTTCGATGCCGCGCAGGCTTTTCACGTTGACAAAAGTGGAGTTCATGAAATTGCGCGCCGGCGGGGAAATCATGGCCAGCGGATAGTGCGCGCCGGCATGGGCTTCTTCGTAATTGGGCAGGTAGTATGGCAGTCCGTCCAAGCCCATCGCGGCCAGGCGCTCGCTGAAAAATTCGCAGCGCCCCGAAGGCGTGGGGAAGCCGCCTTGCGCAAACGGTGCTTGCGGCAAGGGCAGGCTGACAAAGCCGTCTTTCAACAAAGTATCAAAGCTGACGCGCGCATCGAAAGCCGTACGGCACAGCGCTTCGTCCCCCTCGGCAAAACAGGGCTCGGTGTAGCCCATGCGTTGCGCCAAATTACGGAAAATTTCGGCATTGGAGCGGGCTTGTCCCATGGGCGCGATGGCTGGGCGGTTGAGTAGCACATCGGTGTGCCCGTAGGTGGTGTGTACATCCCAGTGTTCCAACTGGGTGGTGGCCGGCAAGATGTAGTCTGCGTAGTCCGCGGTATCGGTTTGGAAATGCTCTAAGACCACGGTAAACAAATCTTCGCGGGCAAAGCCTTGCACCACTTTGCCCGAGTCCGGCGCTATCGCCACCGGGTTGCTGTTAAAGACCAGCACGGCGTCCACAGCGGGGCCAAACTGCGCGCTGGCCGGGCGCAGCAAGTCATCGCCGATGGTGCTCATATTGATGGTGCGGCAGGGGCCGGCGGGGCGCAAATCCGGACGGGTGTGGGCGCTGTCATCAAAGCCGTGTGTGCCCGAGGCGGACAACAGCATGCCGCCAGCCGGTTTGCGCCAGGCACCTATGAGCGCGGGCAGGCAGGTCACGGCGCGCACCGCATTGGCGCCGCCGCGCGCGCGTTGCATGCCGTAGTTCAGGCGAATCGCCGCACTCTCGCCGCGCAGCATGGATTGGCCGTAGTCGCGTGCCAGCGATTCAATTTGCGCTTGGGGCACGCCGCAGACTTCGGCTGCGCGCGCAGGCGTCCATTGCAGGGCGCGCTCGCGCAATTGCTCCCAGCCCAGGGTGTAGCGTGCAAGGTAGTCGTGGTCCAGCCAATCGTGGGTAATCAATTCGTGCATCAGGGCCAGGGCCAGCGCTGCATCGGTGCCTGGCCGCAGGGCGATGTGCTCGTGGCATTTTTCCGCCGTCTCGGTGTTGCGGGGATCGATGCAAATGATTTTGGCCCCGGCGCGCTTAGCCTCTTGCGCATAGCGCCAGAAATGCAAATTACTGGTGATGGCGTTGCTGCCCCAAATCAGAATCAGTTGTGCATGGGCAAAGTTTTCAATCAGCATGCCTTTGCGCACGCCCAGGGTGTAGTCCAGACCGGCAGCGCCGGCCGATGAGCAAATCGTGTAGTCCAGCATCGAGGCGCCCATGCGATTGAAAAATCGCGAGGACATGGCATCCCCCTGCACCCAGCCCATGGTGCCGGCATAGTTATAGGGCAGCACGGCCTGTGGTCCGCGCGCCGGGTCTTGTACGATGCTTTGCAGGCGCGCAGCGATGTCGTCCAGCGCCACGTCCCAGCTGACCGGTGTGAATTGCCCCGAGCCCTTGGGGCCGCTGCGCTTGAGCGGATGCAACAGGCGTTCCGGGTGGTAGCTACGCTCGGTGTAGCGCGCCACTTTGGTACACAGCACACCATCGGTTTGCGGATGGTGCGGATTGCCCTGCACCTTGATGGCGATGCCGTTTTGCACGGTGGTGATCAGGGAGCAGGTGTCCGGGCAGTCATGCGGGCAGGCGCCCACCACTTGGTGGCTTGCCGGGTCGAGGCTGGCGCTGTGCGCTGCGGTGCTGGCTTCTGGCATAGTGGGAAGGCGCGGGCGGGGCCGCACGATGGCTGAGATAAGCGGCCATTGTGCCGCCATCTGCCCTTTTGTGCCGCCCGGCGCCGCCGGGTCGTACCTGTTTAGTCATGTGAAACGAAAGCTCGCCATGGAATTAATCGACGCGATTGTGGAAAACGCCCCCGCTATAGCCGCTGTGCGGCGCGATTTGCACGCCCACCCCGAACTGTGTTTCAAGGAAGAGCGTACCGCCGATGTGGTTGCCGCCCAGCTCAGCGCCTGGGGTATCCCCATGCACCGGGGCATGGGCACGACGGGCGTGGTTGGCATCATCCAGGCGGGTACATCGCCGCGCGCTATTGGCTTGCGTGCCGATATGGATGCGTTGCCGATGCAGGAATTTAATACCTTTGCCCACGCCAGCCGCCACCCGGGACGTATGCACGCCTGCGGCCACGATGGCCACACCGCCATGCTGTTGGCGGCGGCCCAGCACCTGGCCAAGCACCGCGACTTTGACGGCACCGTCTATGTCATCTTCCAACCCGCCGAAGAAGGCGGCGGCGGTGCGCGCGAGATGATCCGGGACGGTTTGTTTGAAAAATTTCCCATGGAGGCGGTGTTCGGCCTGCACAACTGGCCGGGCGGGGAGGTGGGCGAGTTTGCAGTCAGCCCCGGCCCGGTGATGGCATCGAGCAATGAATTCAAAATCGTGGTGCGCGGCAAAGGCGGCCATGCGGCCATTCCGCATAACACCATCGACCCGGTGCCGGTGGCCTGCCAAATGGTGCAGGCCTTTCAAACCATCATCAGCCGCAATATCAAACCGATTGAGGCTGGCGTGATCTCCGTCACCATGATCAACGCCGGCGAGGCCACCAACGTCATCCCCGATAGTTGTACTTTAGAGGGCACGGTGCGCACCTTCACCGTCGAGGTGCTGGACAAGATAGAGGCGCGCATGCGCGAGATTGCCCAGCACACCGCCGCCGCTTTCGGCGCCGAATGCACATTTGAGTTTTCGCGCAATTACCCGCCCACCATCAACTCCGAAGCGGAGGCCCGGTTTGCGCGCAAAGTGATGGCCTCTATCGTGGGCGAAGCCCGCGTGCAAGTGCAGGAGCCGACCATGGGCGCGGAAGATTTTTCCTATATGTTGATGGCCAAGCCCGGCTGCTACGCCTTTATCGCCAACGGCGATGGGGCCCACCGCGAATTGGGCCACGGCATGGGCCCCTGCATGTTGCACAACCCCAGCTACGACTTCAACGACGCCTTGCTGCCCCTGGGTGCTAGCTACTGGGTGAGGCTGGCACAAGCTTGGCTGGCGCCAAAAGTCTAGGCTGGCGCAAAGCGTTGCGCTGCCATCTGCAGCAGGCCGTCAAAAATCAAGTTGTCCACCAGTTCGAAAGGGCGGGTCATGGACGGGGCCATTTTCCAGCCGGCGCCGCCGGTCATGACGCACAGGGGCTCGCCGCCGCAGTGGCTGCGCACATGCTGCACCATGCATTCGACCGCTCCAGCAATCGCGTAGGTACCGCCGCTGGTGAGCGCATCGCTGGTATTGGTGGGGAAAGGGCGCACCTCGCCGGTGGGCACGTGCAAACCGGCAGTGCCGGACTCCAGGGCGCGCAGCATGATGCCGTGGCCCGGAATAATCATGCCGCCTAAAAAGCGCCCGTCCGCCGATACGGCTTCGACGGTGACTGCGGTGCCCACCATCACTACCACCATAGGCCGGGGTGCACCCTGAGCCAGCATGCGGTGGTAGGCGCCGATGATGGCCACCCAGCGGTCCGCGCCCAGGCGGGTGGGGTGGTCGTAGCCATTGCGCACGCCCGCTTCGTTGTCGCTGGCCACTACCCACTGCGGCATGACGTCCCACAATTCCATTTGCATTTCGACGCGGCGCTTGACGGCGTCCCCTGCCACCACGCTGCCCAGTATGTGCTTTGGCGGCGGCAGACGGCTCCAGGCGCCGTCGGCCAGTTTGTCGATATTCTCTAAAAACTCAGCCCCTTGGGCCAGCAGAGCTGCGCCGGGATGCGCTGTGCGGTACTGGGCCCATTTGAGGCGGGTATTGCCGATATCGAGCGCCAGAAAAGTCATAAACAAAGGAAAGTTTGGGCGCATTATCGCCAAGCGCTGGGAATGGTTTACAGTTGACGTTTACGTAAACGTCAATGCCGCCACCGGCAAACCCTTTCGTATCCGCACCAAGGCTGTTTCACCATGACCGATTTATCCGCAGAATTCAAGGCGCTTGCCAATTACCGGCCCACGCACAAAGTGCGTTTCGTCACCGCCGCCAGCTTGTTTGACGGGCATGACGCGGCCATCAACATCATGCGTCGCATTTTGCAAGGCATGGGTACCGAAGTCATCCATCTGGGCCACAACCGCAGCGTCGAAGAAGTGGTCACCGCCGCTTTGCAGGAAGACGTCCAAGGCATCGCCATCAGCTCCTACCAGGGCGGGCATGTGGAGTACTTTAAGTACATGGTGGATTTACTCAAAAGCCGGGGCGGCGCGCATATCCAGGTGTTTGGCGGTGGCGGCGGCGTGATCGTCCCCGCTGAAATCCGCGAACTGCAAAGCTATGGCGTGAGCCGTATTTACAGCCCGGAGGATGGGCAAAAAATGGGCCTGGCTGGCATGATCGGTGAGATGGTGATGCGTTGCGACCGGGAGCTAAGCAGCTTCGCGCCCAAAGAATTAGCAGCCATCCAAGGCCATAGCGACGCCGCCTGGCGCGCGCTGGCGCAGTTGATGACCGCCATCGAAGCCGGCAAAGTGGCGCCTGAGCTGCTGCAAGCCCTGCGCACGCAGGCGGCGGCTGCCAAGGTGCCCACCATCGGCATCACCGGCACCGGCGGCGCCGGTAAATCCTCACTCACCGATGAATTGATCCGCCGCTTTCGCCTGGATTTGGGCGACAGCTTGCGCATTGCCGTGATATCTATCGACCCTTCGCGCCGCAAGAGTGGCGGCGCGCTGTTGGGTGACCGCATCCGCATGAACGCGATTGCACCCTGGGCTGCGGGCCAGAATGCGCCGCGCGTGTTTATGCGCTCGCTGGCTACGCGCGAATTCGGCTCGGAAGTTAGCCAAGCCCTGCCCGATGCGATCGCTGCTTGCAAGGCCGCAGGCTTTGACCTGATTGTGGTGGAGACCTCTGGCATAGGCCAAGGCGATGCCGCCATCGTGCCTTTGGTCGATATGCCCTTGTACGTGATGACGCCGGAGTTTGGCGCTGCCAGCCAGCTGGAAAAAATAGACATGCTGGACTTTGCCGAGTTCGTCGCCATCAACAAATTTGACCGCAAGGGCGCAGGCGACGCGCTGCGTGATGTGTCCAAGCAAGTGCAGCGCAACCGAGAGGCCTGGGGCCAGCCTTTTGAGGCCATGCCGGTATTTGGCACCATGGCGGCACGCTTTAACGATGATGGGGTGACCGCGCTGTACCAGGCCATGCTGCTGCGCTTGCAGGCCCTGGGCTTGCAAACCCTGGCGCAAGGCCTGCTACCGCGTGTGAATGTGCGCTTTAGCTCCAACCAAACCCCGGTGGTGCCAGCGGCGCGCACCCGCTATTTGTCCGAAATCGGCGATACCGTGCGCGGCTATAAAAAGCGCGCTCGCGGCCAGGCCGCGTTGGCCCGTGAAATCCAGCAATTGCGCGCCGCGGCTGTCATGCTGCAAGTGGACCGTCCGGCTAAAGCGCGCGCCGCCGAAGCCGCGCTGGCCTTGGCCGATGAGCGCGGGGTACTGCAACACGCCGATGCACGTGCATTGCTGACACAGTGGCCCCAGATGCAGCAGGACTACGCAGGCAGCGAACTGGTGGTCACCGTGCGCGACAAAGAAATGCGCACCGCCCTGACCACCACTTCGCTCAGCGGCACGGTCATTCCCAAAGTGGCGCTGCCCAAATACCAGGACCATGGCGAAATCTTGCAGTGGCTGATGTTGGACAACGTGCCCGGCCATTACCCCTATACCGCCGGTACTTTCACCTTCAAGCGCGAGGGCGAAGACCCCACCCGCATGTTCGCCGGCGAAGGCGATGCCTTTCGTACCAACACCCGTTTCAAGCTGCTCAGCCAGGGCATGCCTGCCAAGCGCCTGTCCACGGCGTTTGACTCGGTCACGCTCTACGGCAATGACCCGGACTTGCGGCCCGACATCTACGGCAAAGTGGGTAACTCGGGTGTCAGTATTGCCACGCTGGAGGACATGAAGGTGCTGTACGGCGGCTTTGATTTGTGCAGCTCCAGCACCAGCGTATCCATGACCATCAACGGCCCGGCGCCCAGCATATTGGCCATGTTCATGAACACCGCCATAGACCAGAATCTGGACAAATTCCGTACCGAAAAAGGCCGCGAGCCGGATGCCAAAGAGGCCGCCGACATCCGCGCCTGGGTTAAGCAAAACGTGCGCGGCACGGTACAAGCGGATATTCTGAAAGAAGACCAGGGCCAGAACACCTGCATCTTCTCCACCGAGTTTTCACTCAAGGTCATGGGCGATGTGGCGCAGTATTTTGTGGACCATAAGGTGCGCAATTTCTACAGCGTGTCCATCAGCGGCTACCACATTGCCGAAGCCGGTGCCAATCCGATTTCGCAACTGGCCTTTACGCTGTCTAACGGCTTTACTTTTGTGGAAGCCTATCTGGCGCGCGGCATGCACATAGATGACTTTGCGCCCAACTTGTCCTTCTTCTTTAGCAACGGTATGGATCCGGAATACACCGTCATGGGCCGGGTTGCGCGCCGCATTTGGGCGGTGGCGATGAAAGAAAAATACGGCGCTAACGAGCGCAGCCAAAAACTCAAGTACCACATCCAAACCAGCGGCCGCAGCCTGCATGCGCAGGAAATTCAGTTCAACGACATACGGACCACGCTACAAGCGCTGATCGCGATTTACGACAACTGCAACAGCCTGCACACTAATGCCTTCGATGAGGCCATCACCACGCCCACCGAAGACAGTGTGCGCCGGGCGATGGCGATTCAGCTCATCATCAACCGCGAATGGGGCCTGGCGAAAAACGAAAACCCGTCGCAAGGTGCTTTCATCATCGAGGAATTGACCGAACTGCTGGAAGAAGCGGTGC
>JAEMRG010000098.1 GCA_016463455.1 Rhodoferax sp. | reverse complement strand
GGCTAAAGCGCCTTAATTCCCTTCAACGCCGTGCACTACCGCGAGGTATTTGCTCCCTGGGCCTCAGGTCGATGGAAAAAACTTTCAATTCGGCCGACTATTGGAACCTCAATATCATGCGTGCACTTTTCCCCCTCGTTCTTTTCATTATCGGTTTGCATGCGGATGTATCTGCGGCTGAAGCCCCGATGGGAAAAGGCCCGGCGATCGATTGGATAAAGCCTGAGGGCGCCAATGTCGAGCCGATCTTTGCACAGGCCCGCCAAAGTAATAAACCGGTCTTTCTCTATTGGGGTGCGGTGTGGTGTCCGCCCTGCAATCAAATCAAAGCGGACGTATTTAGCCGCCCCGATTTTGCCGAGCGCAGCACGCAGTTTGTCGCGGTGTACATAGACGGGGACAGCCCTGGTGCCCAAAAACTGGGCGCGCAATTCAAGGTAAGGGGCTACCCGACCATGATTTTGTTTAAACCCGATGCCAGCGAACTAACGCGGATTCCCGGTGAAGTGGACGCCGCACGCTATATCGAGGTCCTGGATCTGGCCTTGGCTTCCAGCAGTACGGTCAAGGAGTCCTTGGCCACTGCTTTAGGGACCCAGTCGGCAGGCCTTAAACCCTCCGCCTGGCGGCAGCTGGCTTTTTATGCCTGGGATCAAGACCAGGCCCAGTTGGTTTCTGACAAAGAGCGCACCCGCACATTAAATACTTTGGCCCGCAATTGCCTGCCTTTAGAAAGCGAGGCTTGTACGCGGCTGTTGTTTAAATCGGTCATTAGTGCGCATACGGAAAAATCGACTGCCTTTGCGCGTGAACAGGCACTGGTTCGTATGCGCGAGGTGTTATCGGATCCGGTCTTAACCCGTATGAATTTCGATGTATTGCAAAACTACGGCAACGACTTGATAGCGGCACTAAGTGCCAAGGCAAGCCCTGATCGCACTGCTTTGGTCAATGCTATGTCGTCCGCTTTAGACAGGCTTGGCAAGGATGCGACACTATCGCGCTCGGACCGCCTGGGTGCAACGCAGGCCAAGTTAAACCTGGCGCGTATCGATGCGACTGACGATGCCAACATCGCCATTGCGCCGGCGCTCATTGCGCAGGTTCGCAATGAAGTGGCAACTGTCGATCGGGAAAGTACGCAAGCCTATGAGCGCCAAGCTCTCATTCCTAATGCCGCTCATTTGCTCGCACAGGCCGGACTCTTGGACGAGTCTGATAACTTGCTCAAAGCCGAACTGCCCAAGGCCATCTCGCCGTACTACCACATGCTCGTCTTGGCTTCCAACGCCAAAAAGCGGGGTGACAAGCAGGGCGCACTCAACTGGTCCGAGCGCGCTTGGAAAGAGTCGGCCGGCCCGGCGACGCGGATGCAGTGGGGTAGCGGCTATGTAAGCAAGCTCATCGAGTTGGCACCGCAGGATAGCGCGCGGATTGAGAAAGCAGCGGCCGGCGTCATTGGTGAACTAAGCCCTAGCCCTGAGATTTTTTATGAGCGCAACAGCCGCGTACTCGAGCGCATGAGCAAACAGCTTCAGGGTTGGAGCGATAAAGGTCAGCATGCGGATGTGATCCGTAAACTTGCGGCGCAGCTTGAGCAGGTGTGTTCCAAGCTACCCCCGAAGGATGATTCCCGTAAAACCTGTAATGAGGTTTCTAAAAATTTTAAAACGAGGGGCTAGCAGTGCAGCGTTTTACGAGGCGGTGCGGTACATTGACCTTGCTACTGGTCGAAAAGAGCGCTGGACTAGCGCTTTTTTGATCCTGAGTTGAACCCGCAGAGTTTTATTACCCCAGAGCTGGTACAAATCGAGAGTTTTGACGGGCTACTAATTAGCCGCTGGCTGTATCTGCCCGATGCGCGAAAGTTTCCTAGCAAACATCCGATGATTATGGATTTTCCTGGTGGCCCCGAAAGTCAGTCCAGAGTGCAGTTTATGGGGCATCGAACTACTATTTGAATGAACTTGGGCTCTCCATCTTTCTTCCTAACGTGCGGGGCTCAAGCGGTTATGGAAAGAAATTTTTGAGCCTAGGCGTCTGAATCAAGTTTCAGACATTGGCGCCTCGGGCTAACTTGCTATGTGCAAGCCCGAGCTAGCGCATCCAGATCCGGCGTCACACCCATGCCTGGCTGGGTGTCCAAAGTAATACGCCCATCCTGCACTTTCGCCAGCGGCGGCGCGAGCAGGCTGCGCAAGGCGTTGTCGTTGGCATCGACTTCGAGCATGCCGTCGCCACCGGCTGCCGCCAGCACATGGGCCGAGGCCATGAGGCCGATGCCTGCACCCAGAAAATGTGGGCAATAGCGCAGGCCTTGCGCCCGGATGTTTTGTATCACCGGCCAGGTGCCCGAGATGCCGCCCCATTTGGCGATGTCGGGCTGGATGACGCCCAAAGCGCCACTGGCAATGCCTTGCTCAAAGGCCAGGCTGCCCAACATGTTTTCCCCAGCGGCAAGGGGCATCGACGCGCTGGATTTCAACTGCTGCCAAGCTGCCACGCTGCTGTCGGCGCGCAGGGGTTCTTCCAGCCACGCCAAGTTCATGGGCGCAAGGCGTGGCACCATGGCTTGGGCTTTGTCTAGGCTCCAAGCCTGGTTGACATCGGCCATCAAGGGCAGTTGCGGCCCCAACCATTGGCGCACGGCATCCAGGTTGGCCAGGTCTTGCGCATCGTCAAAACCGATTTTGAGTTTGAAGGCGCGGTAACCCGCAGCGTGCATGCGCTGCACCGTCGCCAAGGGCGCGTCCGGGTTGATGCCGCTGGCATAGACGGGTACGGTGTTGTTGCTGCCGCCGAGCAGCCGGTACAAGGGCAGGCCGGCGCGGCGGGCGCACAAGTCCCACAGCGCCAAATCCACACCGGCGATGACCTGCGCCAGCGGGCCGGGCTCGCCGGTTTGCAGTGCCAGCACTTCGGTGCGGGCAGTGGCCTGGGCATAGGCTTGCTGCGGGCTGTCAAAGCCCTGGCTTAGCAACATCGGGGCGATGACGGTGTCGAGTAAACGCGCGCGGTGCTCTGCGCCGCAGGCTGGGAAGTTGCACCAAATCTCGCCCCAGCCGACAGTGCCATCGGATGCTTGGGCCCGCACAAAAATCGCGGGCCGGTCATGCATGGTTCCAAACGAGGTGCGCACGGGCACCGGACTGGGGCAGCGAAACACAAAAGCCTGCAGACTGCTAAGCGCGATGGCCAGGGAAAAACTGCTTGTGCTGGGAATGGGGAGAGGAGAGGGTGCCATGCTTTTCATCATAAAGTATAAAGGTATGGCATATAATACCTTTAACGCAAATGCCGGGAATTTTTTCTGGCAAATCAGCCGCTCTTGCGTGCTGTCTTCTTCCATCTGCCTGCCACTACGCCATGAACAGCACCAACACAGCCCAGGGTTTTGATTACATCATCGTCGGTGCCGGCTCGGCCGGTTGCGTTTTGGCCAACCGGCTCAGCGCAGACCCGGCCTGCCGGGTCTTGCTCTTGGAGGCCGGTGGCGCCTCGCAGGGTTTTTGGCTGCGCTTGCCGGTGGGCTACTTCCGCACCATTCTTGACAAGCGCTTTTCCTGGCAGTTTGCAGTAGAGCCGCAGGCCTACACGATGGACCGGCGCATGGTGTGGCCGCGCGGAAAGGTGCTGGGTGGCTCCAGTGCCATCAACGGTCTGCTGTATATCCGCGGCCAACATGCGGACTACGACGACTGGGCGGCCTTGGGCGCCAAGGGCTGGAGCTACCAAGAGGTGCTGCCTTATTTCAAACGCTCTGAGCGTTATGAAGGCGGCGCCAGCGCCTTTCATGGCGGCGGCGGTGAATTGGGCGTATCCGATTTGCGCAACGACCACCCGTATTGCGAGGCCTGGCTGGACGCAGCCGTGCAGGCCGGCCATGCCCGAACCGATGATTTCAATGGCGCCCAATCCGACGGCATGGGCCGCTACCAGTTGACCCTGCGCGGGCACTGGCGCTGCGATGCGGCGACGGCCTTTCTGCGCCCGGCGCTGGGCCGCGCCAACCTGACTGTGCTCACCGGGGCCCAGGTCACCCAGGTCCTGCTGCAGCATGGCCGCGCGGTGGGTGTGCAATGGTTGCAGTCGGGTGAGTTGAAAGAGGCCCGCGCCGATGGCGAAGTCTTGTTGGCAGCCGGCGCTTTGCAGTCGCCGCAAATTTTGCAGTTGTCGGGCATTGGCCCGCCAGCGGTATTGGGCGCGCAGGGTGTTGCGGTGCGGGTCGATGCGCCTGAGGTGGGTGCCAATTTGCAAGACCATTACCAAGCGCGGGTGATCGTGAAACTGCGCGAGCCCCATTCGCTCAATGACTATGTGCGCAACCCTCTGCGGTTGGCGCAAATGGGTGCCCAATGGTTGTTCCAACAACGCGGGCCTCTGACCGTGGGCGCCGGCCAGGTCGGCGGTCTGGCCAGTACCGAATATGCCCTGGCAGGGCGGGCGGACGTGTTGTTTAACGTGATGCCTTTGTCGGTCGACAAGCCGGGCGATCCGCTGCACCGCTTTTCCGGGTTCTCGGCCTCCGTGACGCAATGCCGGCCTGAGTCCAGCGGCACCGTGCATTTGCAGTCGGCAGACCCCTTGGCCGCGCCGCGCATCGTGTCCAATTATTTGCAAGAACCGCAGGATGCACGCGTCTTGGTGGCAGGGCTGCGCCAATTGCGTGAGATTTATGCGCAACCGGCTTTCCGCGGCCTGGTGACGGGCGAGGAATACTTCCCCGGAAACGCGGTGACAAGCGACAAGGCTTTAGAGGCTTTCGCGCGCGAACGCGGTGGCACGGTTTACCATCCGGTCGGGACTTGCCGCATGGGCAATGACAGCACGGCCGTGGTGGACGATCGCCTGCGCGTGCAGGGTGTTGCCGGACTTCGCGTAATCGACGCTTCCATCATGCCCCGCTTGGTCTCCACTAACACCAATGCGGCGGCCATCATGATTGGCGAAAAGGGCGCGGCCATGGTGCTGGAAGACGCCCGCCCCAGCACACGCTGCGCCACATAAACCGGTATTGGCATTGCCGCAAAACATCAACCACCCAAAGAGAAAACCATGACTGACTACCCCGACATCCAACTCCATATCGACGGCCAATGGCGCCCCGGCGCCAGCGCGCGCAGCCTGCCAGTGCGTAACCCGGCCACCGGCGCTGTCATGGGGCAGCTCGCTTGTGCGGACTTGGAAGACATCGCCCAGGCCGCCGATGCGGCTGAGCGCGGGTTTGAAGTGTGGCGCCGCATCAGCGCCTTCGAGCGCTACAAGACCCTGCGCAAAGCGGCGCAACTGTTGCGCGAGCGCGCCGACCAGGTGGCCCGCTTGATGACCCTGGAGCAAGGCAAACCCTTGGCCGAGGCGCGCCTGGAGGTGATGGCCGGTGCCGACACCATCGACTGGTTTGCTGAAGAAGGGCGACGCGCCTATGGCCGTGTCATCCCCGCCCGCCAACACGATGTATACCAATTGGTCGTGAAAGAACCGGTGGGCCCGGTCGCTGCGTTCACACCCTGGAATTTCCCGATCAACCAAGTCGTACGTAAGCTGGCTGCGGCCTTGGCGGCTGGTTGTTCGATGGTGGTGAAGGCTCCCGAGGAAACACCGGCCTCGCCAGCAGCCCTGGTTGCCGTGTTCATCGACGCTGGCGTGCCGGCAGGTGTGGTGAATTTGGTGTATGGCGACCCGGCGCAAATTTCGTCATTCCTGATCGCGCATCCTGCCATTCGCAAAATTTCATTCACGGGCTCTACCGAGGTGGGCAAGCAACTGGCCTCTATGGCGGGCTTGCACATGAAGCGCATGACCATGGAGTTGGGTGGCCATGCGCCAGTGATTGTGTTTGACGATGCGGACGTGGCCCTGGCGGCCAAGACCATGGCCGCCGCCAAGCACCGCAATGCGGGCCAGGTGTGCGTCTCGCCCACCCGTTTTTTGGTGCAAGAAGGGGTGTACCAAGAATTTGTCGATCAATTTGTGGCCCAAGCGCGCAAGTTGCAAGTAGGCAACGGGCTGGATGCGGCCACCACCATGGGGCCTTTGGCCAACCCGCGACGGCTCAGCGCGATGCAAAGCCTGACGGCTGATGCGCAAACGCACCATGCCAAGCTGCAGCTAGGCGGCAAAGCGATGGATGGTGCAGGCAATTATTTTGAACCGACGGTGCTGACCGAAGTGCCGCCCGAGGCCCGGCTTATGCGCGAAGAGCCCTTTGGTCCGATCGCGCTGATCAACCCCTTTACCACCTTTGATGACGCGGTGCGCGAAGCCAACCGCCTGCCGGTCGGCCTTGCTGCCTATGCGTGGACCCGCTCGGCCCGCACGGCGCAGCAAATCGGTGCGGCGGTCCAAGCCGGCATGATCAGCATCAACCACTTGGGACTGGGCATGCCCGAAACCCCTTTTGGCGGCGTGAAAGACTCCGGTTACGGCTCCGAAGGCGGCACTGAGGCGCTGGAGTCCTACCTGAACCCCAAGTTCATTTCGCAAGCCGGTTTGGTGTAGCGGGTGATGGCCTCAGAAACCCGCTGAGGCCGCCCACCATCGGCCCTGCTTGCCCGGGTTTCACTTATTGAGGTCGGGTTGTACCGGCTCGACAAAAGGAAAGCGCGCCCGCGCTTTGACTGCGGTCGGCCCTGCAGCCCCAGAGCCGCGGATAAATCGCTGGCTTTCATCCACAAAAGGTTGGTAGGCCCAGTTGGGCTTGGCTTCGGACTGGCTGGCAATTTCGGCCAAAAACAAGCGCTCTTGCTGGCTGGCCAGAATTTGCGCATGCACGGTGGGCGGGTCCCAGTCCTGCACCAGTCGGGCATGCAGGCTTTGCTCGGTTTGCGTATGGGTAGTTTGCCCGGCCAGGTTGTTAAGTTCGTCCGGGTCGTTTTCCAGGTTGAACAGCAAAGGCGCCAGGCCATGTGTGAAGATGTATTTCCAGGGGCCCATGCGCACCATGCGCGAGGGGGCCATCACGCCTTCGGAGCTGTATTCAGACACCACGCAACGCTGTGGCTCAGCTGCGCCTTGCAGCAAGTCCAAAAGGCTGTGGCCATGCAAGGGGCCGACTGCAGGCGGCGGCTGCCCTTCATGGGCCAGGTCGCGGAACGTGGGCAACAGGTCCAGCAGCGAGACATGCTCGCTCACCCGCGCCGGCGCAAAGCGTTTGGGCATGGAGACAATCAGCGGCACGCGCACCGAGGACTCGAAAAAGCATTGCTTGAACCACATGCCGCGCTCGCCCAGCATCTCGCCGTGGTCAGCGCAAAACGCCACCACGGTGTTGTCCTGCAAGCCGGTCTCTTCGAGTACGTTCAGGATGCGGCCGATTTTTTCATCCACATAGCTGACCATGCCGTAGTAGGCATGGCGCGCCCGGCGCACTTGTGCCTCCGACACGCTGTACAGGTCTTGCGC
>JAEMRG010000097.1 GCA_016463455.1 Rhodoferax sp. | reverse complement strand
CCCTGGGCCTGCGCGGCAGCGCCAGCATCGCCGACATCAAAAAGGCGTTTCGCCAACTTGCCGCCGCCTACCACCCTGACCGCAATAGCGACCCGGACGCACCGGCGCGCTTTCGTTCGGTGCAACAAGCCTATGAAGTGCTGAGCGACGAGACCAAACGTCAGGCCTACGATGACAACCGGCGCCGCAACTTGCTCGATGACCCGCTGCAAACCGCGCGCGAGATATGGAACCCCTATTTAGACAAACTGCTGCAAAGCCGCTGACCATCCATTTATGAAGATATCGACTTATTTCGCGCACTTGCGCTCCAGCTATGAGGCTGAAATCAATGACATGGCATTTGACTCCGAAGGCAAGAACGTCTTGCGTCAACGCCTGGCCCAGCGCCGTAAAGAACTGCCCTTTTTACGCCAGATGATGGCCAGCGCCCCGGAAATGGTGGCCATCGTCTTCCACCAGGGCATGCGCTTTAGCAAACCGGCGCTGATGGACGCGTTGGTGGCCAAAGACCCAAGCCAATTGCCCGACTGGGCTGCGCTCTCGGCCCATGTGAGTTTGGAGCCTTGGGCCGTCGGCCTAGCGGAGGAACTATGTAAAGACCCGGCGGGCGACACGCTGATGGTGCTGGCAGCGGGCATGGAATACCTGTTCCACCACACGCCGGCAGCAGTCGCTGCAAGTGACGATGAGGACGAAGATAAAGAGGGGGAAGACCAGGATTCCGAGGAAGAAAAAGAAGCCCGCGCTGCCGAAGAAGCGGGCAATGATTGGATGGCCGAACAAGGCTTTGACCGCAAGGAATAAAGACTGCGCAACGAATTGACAGAGGAAAAGCCATGAGCCAACATCTTGCATTGATTTCTAAAACCCAAAGCCTGATTGCTGCGGGCGATATCTCGGGCGCCGAATCGGCTCTGGTCGAATTGGCCGACGCCGAGGGCGATAGCGCCTTGATGGTGGTGCTGGAGCAGCTACCGCCCAAAGACATCCTGGCCGTGATCCGCGAATACGACAACTCCAAAGAGTCGGTGGTCAATCTACTGGTCTCACCCCAGCAATTTGCGCGCGCCGTAGTGATTGAAAAACAATACAAAGACCTGTCGCGCACCCATCTGCGCGGCATGGTCAACTCGGTCATCTTTCGCGCTGGCGGCGACCCGGTGGAATTCCTCACCGCCATTGGCGATTTGGAAGGCGGCAGCGAAGCCCTAGCGGATTATTTTGCGGAGCGCTGGAGTCGCGTGGAAGCTTTTGCGCGCACCGGTTTATTTGACACCGCAGAAGACGACGGAGACATGATTACCGAGGCCGATCTGTACGCCAACGCCTATGCCAAACCGCGCATCGACGAGGACGAAGTCGCCGACCAGGACTGGATGCAAATGGCCTACACCCTGCGTTACCAATGCGTGGACTTATTTATCGAAACCCTGCTGGTACTGCGGGCGAAAGCCCGCGCATTTGAGGCCGGACGCGGAGAAGAGTTTGAGATGGATGAGGACGATGGCAAAGTGGAGACTGGCGACACCGACCGGGGCAAAGCGACCCCTGCCGCCTTGGACGCCGATGAAGAGTCGGCGATTTAGTCCGTGGTCAACCATTCCCTTTCACCTAGGAGGTTTGCGCCATGACGGCCAAGGCCGACGCACCAGTTACCGACGGTAAGCGCGCAGCCGATGGCGGCGTGGCATTGTTTGACGAGCGCCCATTTTTTGAAAAAGCGCTTGCCTATGGTGTAGCCTACGGCCTGATCGGCGCCGAGCGCCTGGAAGCCCTGCGCACCGAAGCGCCCAAAGGCATGGTGCAAATCGCGCGCTATTTTGGTACCGAGTATTTGCGCCCGGACCTGGAAAAAGCGCGCGAGCGCATGGTCAATTTGGTGAGTTTGTATTTGCAAGACAGCTGCGACGGCGACCTGCAGCGCGCAGCGCAAGCGCTGCGCGACCACTCGCTGCTGTCGCGTTCCAAAGGCGGCTCGGACCTGCTCAAAGCCATGATCGCCATGCCGCAAAACACCCACTTTGGCATGCAGGACGGGCGCGGCTTTCTTGATGAGCACATTCCCATCTTGGAGCGCTGGAGCCTTCGCAGCCATGCTGACTACCGCGCAGAGCGCACCAAGCGGGACCATGTGGCGCAGGTCATGGACGCGGCGCTGTGGTGCGCGCAGCAATGGGAGTTGGACGCCGACACCTTGCACGAGGAGGCGCCTGATGCCGAGGCCGTATTGCGCACCGCCCTGCTCTGGTCGCTGGCCAAACGCAGCGTCGCACCGGACTGGCCCGGTTTTGCCCAAACCATAGCCGTATTGCGAAAAAAATTTGGCGCGGCGGCGCAGCCACCGGTCTTGGTATTACCCAAGGGCTTGCCCCCCGTTTTCGTGCCCGCATTGCAGGCCATCGCTGACAGTCTGCACGCGGATTGGCCACGCATCATGGACGCCGACACGCCTGCGCGTAAGTTGTTCGCCCAAAACCCTGCCTTTACCGGGCGCTACTTCTGGCTGGAAGACGGCCTGGCCGAAGTCGAAGACTTTGAGCGCCAGGTCTCCGCCGCCTGGAGCAAAGCCACCGGCGGCCATGAGGACGAAGGCTCGCTTGTAACCCTGCTCTTGTGCGTGGCGGCCGGCAGCGCACACAAAACCGTGCTCACCGAAAAAGGAGCTGCCACCTTAATCCGCAAAATCCGCAAATCTGGCATGGACGCGGCAATCGCCAGTGCGTTTATCCGAGACCACGCACCCAGCGCCTACCAGGGCGACTATCTGCGCATGTGGGACGAATTTGCCGAGGAAGCGCTGCCAATATTGCGCAGCGACGCCGACTACGCCCTGCATGACGCGCTAGCCTTGCTGCGGCGCGAGTGCAACGTGGGGGCATAAAGGGAGGTCCAAGCCTGCCATAACTCCAGATCTCAGGCCAAATGTTTGAACATTTTGGCCGCAAAGCGCTCAGGAATACTGGCGCGGCGCGGACCGGGGACTAGGGTGAAGCGCTCCCCCGCTTGCAGCGTGCCGGGCTGGTCCACCGCCAGATAAAAGCCGCACCAACCGGTTTGCGCCATACGCTTGGACGCGGTGTTAAAGCCCATGGAGGCATTGAATTTAAAACATGGCTCGCGGGGCTGGGTGACGCGCAGGCGGCAATCGGCAAAGTGCAACTCGTCGCCCACCCAGACATCGCTTTCCAACAAACCTTGCAAGGTCAAATTCTCGCCCAGCGCGCCAAAAGCCAGGCTGTCGTCGATGCCGCCCAGGCCCGCAGACTGGCGTTCGGCCCGCCAAAAATCGTAGTGTTCGGCGGGATAGGCGTAAAGCGCTTTTTCCAAGCCGCCGTGCACCGACAAATCGGCCTGCTCATCGGCCTGCAAACCTAGCGGCCCCACCGCCACTGCCCCCGCTTGCGCCGTCTTGTGCATCGCCGAGGCCACCAGGCGTCCGTTGATAAGCACTTTGCGGACTTTGGCTGCTTGCAGACCTATCAGTTGGTAAGACATGTCGATGCAGCCTATAACTGCCGTTGCACCAAGCGCCCGCCACGCGCTGAATACCTGGCCCGGGCGTCGCTTTGCTCTATGGCTACCACCGCATGGCGTCCACCATAGACCTCGGTCTTGAGCCATTCGCATTCCGCCTCCAAGGCCGCTTCGTCCGCCAGGCGGTTGGACCACACTTTTTGCTCGGCATTCCAGCGGTAGCCGCGCGCTTTGAGTAAGTCTTTGGAGTCAAAAGGCGCGTGTGTGGCATACAGGCGCAAGGCCGGTCTGGCTGCTGCGGCCAGCAACGCGGCCATGCCATTGCGTTCGGGCGCTTTAGGTAGCGCAGCGCACAGCACGGCCAGTAGTGCATGGCAGTCCATCTCGGCGCGGTGCGCGTCGTAAAACCAGCCCAAGTCCAAGGCTAGCGCTTCCAACTTGCTGGAGCTGCGACCTTGCGCTTTCCAGTCGATGTCGGCAAACGAGCAAGCCCAGGCTAAGTCACGAAACTGCGGGATGCGCGCCTCGCAGAACGGCCGATCAAAAGCTGCATTGTGGGCAATCACTACATCCACCCCTTCCAGCATGGCCGCAATGCGCGCCTCGTCCAAGCGCTTGCCCTGCACGTCGGCATCGGTGATACCGGTCAAAGCGACCACTTCTTTGGGAATGGCACGGCCTGGGTCTTCCAATTGGTCAAACACTTGCAGCGGGCCCAGCGGCATACCGGTGGCGCTGTCCACCTCCAGGCGCAGCATGGCCAGCTCAATAATCTTTTCTTTGGACTGGTCTAGGCCGGTGGTTTCGGTATCCAAAATCAGGACCCGGGTGCGGCCGGTGGACTGCGCGCCAGGCCACCCAAGGCGCACTGGCAGGCGGCGCAGCACCCGGTAGTCGGGATGCGCGTCCAGCACGGCGGCACAGGCCTCGGGGGCGCTTACAGAGCTTGCGGATGGGGAAGTGGCCGCGCCCGCCAAAGTGCTGGCTTGGGGTGGTGGTGTCATAGAAGATTTTGTGGTGGCTTTGGCGCCGGCCGGTTTGCGCTTGCGCGGCGGGGGCGGGACTGCTACTTTGGGCAATTCCGGAAACAAGTCGGCACTCAAAAAATCAGACGTCAAGCCAGCACCCCTAGTTAAGCAGCCCGCCGCGTCCGTACACAGCAGCGGCGCGACCCCTTGGCACAAGGGCTGGATTATTGCCCCTATCATGCGGCCTTGCCTTTTTGCCCTGCCCATTTTCTTATGCAACTCACCCTGCTGGTTGGTAGCGTTCACGGAAACGCCCGCCAGATTGCCCAAACCCTGGCCATGGCCGCGCCCGACCACGGCGCCAGCGCGCAAGTGCTGGACATGCAAGACCTAACAATTGCCGTTTTCGACACTCCCGGCCTGTTTGTGCTGTGTTGCTCCACCACCGGCAGCGGCGATGTGCCAGAGAACGCACAAGGCCTGTACTACAGCCTGGATGCCGATGCGCGTTTTCTGGGCCATGTGTGCTTTGGCCTGGTGGCACTGGGCGACAGCAGCTATGGCGACACTTTTTACGGTGGCGCCAAAGCTTTTCAAAGCCGTCTGCAAGATCTGGGCGCCAAATTGCTGGGCGAAATTTGCGTGCTCGACGCGCTGGCCGCAGATGAACCCGACACGGTGGCCCTGGCCTGGTTTGCAACATGGGCTCAGCAAGCACGCAGCCTGGCCCCCAGTGTTTCTGGCCCGGGCTGAGCGCATCTCTTGGCTTCGCATCGCATCGCATTTCACCCAGATAGCCCACTTCCATATTGCTACCCTCCTTAGACCCAAGAGGCCCCCATGACGACCCAGACGCCCCCCACTAAACCCCTGCGCCCGCTCAAAGGCGTGCGCATACTCAGCCTGGCGCTCAACCTGCCCGGGCCCGCGGCCATGATGCGTTTACAAGCCATGGGCGCCACTTGCAGCAAGCTTGAACCTCCCGCGCCCGCCGCCATGCCCGCAGGCACACCCGGCGACCCTATGGGCATGTACAACATGCCCGCCTACACCACCTTGCACCAGGGCATCCGGGTGCTGCAGGCCGACCTCAAAACCGCCAAAGGCCAGGCGCAACTGCACAAAATGCTAGCGCGCACCGATGTGCTACTCACATCCTTTCGCCCCTCCGCTTTGGACAAGCTGGGCCTGGGCTGGGCCGGCCTCAAAAAACGCTATCCCACGCTGAACATGGTGGCTATCGTAGGCGCACCGGGCCAGCGCGCCGAAGAGCCCGGGCATGACCTGACCTATATGGCCGAAGCCGGTTTGGTGACCGGCATGGACATGCCGCCCACGCTGTACGCCGATATGGGTGGCTCGCTCATGGCCAGCGAAGCGGTGCTGCAAGTGCAAATGCAGCGGATGGCCAGCGGTAAAGGCGTGCGCATAGAAGTCGCCCTGTCTGAAGCCGCGCATTACCTGGCGCTGCCACGCAACTGGGGCCTGAGCACAGCCAAAGGCAGCGTGGGCGGCAGCCACGCCGGCTACCGCATTTATCCCTGCAAAGACGGCCGCGTGGCCTTTGCCGCCTTGGAGCCGCATTTCGCGCAGCGCTTGATGCAAGCGGCTGGCCAGTCACAAAGCGATATACGCAGCATGTTTGGCCCCGAAAGCCATACCGTAATTGCCGCCTTCGTGAAAGACAAAAGCCGTGCGCAACTCGATGCGCTATCCGTGCAGCAAGACATTCCGCTGTTTACGCTCAAGGGCTAATGGACAGCCTGCGTATGCGCACAAGGTCATTGACATAACAGAGCAAAGGCAGGTCCGCGCGCTTGCCAGCGAGTTCGCGCTGCAACTCGTCCAGCATGAATTCAGTGACGTCGATGATGGGCAGCCGCTGCGGATTGCGCGCATCGACCCAGCGCAAGTCCAGCAACTCGCCATCGGCATGCGGGTCTTGTTGCATGCGTTCCTGGGGCACGGCAAAAAAACGCGCATGAAAACGCCTGGGGCTTTGCGCCGGGGTGATGGCGCGGCCCAGGTAGCACAAACCGGTACGGTGCAGGCCGGGCAGTGCAGCATCGGGCCAGCGCCAGCCGCTTTCCTCATGCGACTCGCGCAAGGCAGCCCGCAGCAAAGCGGCGGCATGCAGCGGGTGGCGCGCGGCCATGGCTTGCACCCAATGCGGTGCAATCACCGAGTCCGCTCCGTCAGCGCGCCCTCCTGCAGCCCTCGCCTCCACCCCCTTTTGCGCATCGGCCTTATCCAAGGCGCCGCCAGGAAACACGTACACGTCGGGCAAAAACCGCGCACCCGGCCTGCGCTTGCCCATCAGCACCTCGAGCTGCGCGCCCTGGCGACGGTAAATCAGCAGACTGGCGGCATCGCGCGGACGTACGGCGTTTGGCGCTTGGGGCACAGGGCTTGGGGAAAGGGCTTTCACAGTCGCTTTCATGGGCGGGGTTTGCAGAGCGATCCCGCGCAGGCCGCAAAGACTTACAACTGCGCGCGCGCGCCGGGGGCCTCGGGACACATGATAGAGAATAGCTCCCTTGTTGGCCGCTACGCGCACCTCCGGTGCATGGCGGCCTGATTCAATAGCCATCGCCCAAGGACGCCCGCGTGAACCCTTACCCCCATTTGCTCAAACCCCTGGACCTGGGGTTTACCGAACTCAAAAACCGCGTCATCATGGGCTCTATGCACGTGGGTCTGGAGGAGGCCAAAAACGGCTTTGAACGCATGGCCGCGTTTTATGCCGAGCGCGCACTTGGCGGCGTGAGCCTCATCGTGACCGGAGGCATCGCCCCCAACGACCGGGGCCGCCCCCTGCCTGGCGGCGCGCGTATGGCCACGCAAGAGGAAGCGGACAAACACAAAGTGGTGACGCAAGCCGTGCACGAAGCTGGCGGCAAGATCGCCATGCAAATCCTGCACTTTGGCCGCTACGCCTACCACCCGCAGCTGGTGGCGCCCAGCGCGCTCAAAGCGCC
>JAEMRG010000096.1 GCA_016463455.1 Rhodoferax sp. | reverse complement strand
CTGCTGGGCTTGCACGGCAACCCGCAGCGTTTAGGCTGGAGCCCGCAGGTAGTGCCTATCAGCGCTTTGCAGGGTACTGGGATCAGCCAGTTTTGGGATGCGGTATCAGCCTTTCGCACCTTGCAAGCCGACAGCGGCCGCTTTGCATCGCGCCGCCAAAGCCAGGCTCTAGCCTGGATGTGGGAGCGCATTGATGCTGGCCTTAAACAGAGTTTCAAAACCCAGCCAAATGTGGGCGCTTTGCTACCTGGCCTCAGCGCCCAAGTGGCCTCTGGTTCACTGGCCGCGTCTACCGCCGCACGACAACTTTTACACGCCTATGGCAACAGCCACGGGCAGCCGATTATTAGCACGGAGAAGTAAGCATGCAAGACATATTGGAGCAACTCGAAGCCAAACGCGCAGCGGCGCGCATGGGCGGCGGTGAAAAGCGCATCAGTGCGCAGCATGGCAAAGGCAAGCTGACGGCGCGCGAGCGCCTGGAAGTGCTGCTCGACGAAGGCACGTTTGAAGAATGGGACATGTTTGTCGAGCACCGCTGCACCGACTTTGGCATGCAAGACAACAAAATCCCCGGCGACGGCGTTGTTACTGGCTACGGCATGATTAACGGGCGCCTGGTGTTTGTGTTTAGCCAGGACTTCACGGTGTTTGGCGGCGCTTTGAGCGAGTCACATGCCGAGAAGATTTGCAAGATCATGGACCAGGCCATGAAAGTGGGCGCGCCGGTGATCGGCCTGAACGACTCGGGTGGCGCGCGTATCCAAGAAGGTGTGGCCTCGCTAGGCGGCTATGCCGATGTGTTCCAGCGCAATGTTTTGGCCAGCGGTGTGATTCCGCAAATCAGCCTGATCATGGGGCCATCAGCCGGCGGTGCGGTGTATTCACCGGCTATGACTGATTTCATCTTTATGGTCAAAGACAGTTCGTACATGTTTGTCACCGGCCCCGAAGTAGTGAAAACCGTGACGCACGAGGAAGTCAGCGCCGAAGAGTTGGGCGGTGCGATTACCCACACCACCAAAAGCGGAGTAGCCGATCTGGCTTTTGACAACGACGTGGAAGCGCTTTTGATGCTGCGCCGCCTGTACAACTATTTACCTCTGTCCAACCGCGAGAAAGCCCCGGTGCGCCAAAGCGGCGATCCGGCACACCGCATGGACATCAGCCTGAACACGCTGGTGCCGGAGAACCCCAACAAAGCTTATGACATGAAGGAGCTCATCCTCAAAACCGTGGACGATGGCGACTTTTTTGAAATCCAACCCGAGTACGCCAAAAACATCCTGGTCGGCTTTGCGCGCATGGACGGGCAGACCGTGGGTATCGTGGCCAACCAGCCCTTGGTGTTGGCCGGTTGCTTGGATATCAAGAGCAGCATCAAAGCCGCGCGCTTTGTGCGTTTTTGCGATGCCTTCAACATTGCCGTCATCACCTTTGTCGATGTGCCCGGTTTTATGCCCGGCACCAGCCAGGAGTACGGCGGCATCATCAAGCACGGGGCTAAGTTGCTCTATGCCTATGCCGAGTGCACGGTGCCCAAAATCACCGTCATCACGCGCAAAGCCTATGGCGGTGCGTATGACGTGATGGCCTCCAAGCACTTGCGCGGTGACGTGAACTTTGCCTGGCCCCATGCCGAGATCGCGGTGATGGGCGCCAAGGGCGCGGTGGAAATTATTTTCCGCGAAGACAAGGGCGATCCGGAGAAGTTAGCCGCCAAAGAGGCCGAATACAAAGCGCGATTTGCGAATCCCTTTGTGGCCGGTGCGCGTGGCTTTATCGACGATGTCATCTTGCCCGCTGAAACCCGCAAGCGCATTTGCCGTTCGCTGGTGATGCTCAAAGACAAGAAGCTGGAAAACCCGTGGCGTAAGCACGGGAATATTCCTTTGTGATGTTTATAGGTGCAGTTTTTTTGGTGCACGCAGGCTTGGGTGGCCCGGACGTTTTGCTCCGTGTCCCCAGCGCTGCGCGCTCCTCCTTTACCTACGCAAAACGCCCGGGCCGCCCAAGCCTGGGTAGTAGTGCGCCTATGCCGGGTTTCATGTCACTTCGGTAAGGGGATCACTGATGAAGACGATTCGGAGCAAAGAATTCACTGCGGATCGGGCATGGGGCAGTCTGCCTATCGCAAATTTGGATGGCACGACTGTCAAATTGCATTGGACCGATCAGCCTTATAAGTGGCATGTTAATGATGGGCAGGAAGTCTTCGCGGTAATGGATGGTGTGGTGGATATGCATTTCAGAGCCGACGGCGCAGAGGAAGTAAACGTGCTTTATGCAGGCGATATTTTTTACGCTGATGTGGGAACGGAGCATGTGGCGCATCCACGCGGCGCTGCGCGCATACTGGTTATTGAAAAAGAAGGAAGTATTTGATGTTCACAAAAATCTTGATCGCCAACCGAGGCGAAATCGCCTGCCGCGTGATTGCCACCGCCCGCAAAATGGGCATCGCCACCGTGGCCGTGTATTCGGATGCGGATAAAGAAGCACGCCATGTGGCTCTGGCCGATGAAGCGGTGCGCATCGGGCCAGCGCCAAGTCGCGAGAGTTATTTGTTGGCTGATGTGATCATTGCCGCTGCTAAGTCCACCGGCGCGCAGGCGATTCATCCTGGCTATGGCTTTTTGAGCGAGAACGCGGCGTTTTCCAAGCGTTGCGAGGAAGAGGGCATTGTGTTTATTGGGCCCAAACACCATTCCATCGCCGCCATGGGCGACAAGATCGAGTCTAAAAAACTCGCCGGTGCGGCAGGGGTGAACTGCATTCCTGGTGTGAACGATGCGATTGAAACGCCTGAGCGGGCGGTGGAGATCGCCAAGGGCATTGGCTACCCGGTGATGATCAAGGCCAGTGCCGGCGGCGGCGGCAAGGGCTTGCGCGTGGCCTCCAACGACAAAGAGGCTTTCGAAGGCTTCAGCAGTTGTCGCAACGAAGCGCGCAATAGCTTTGGCGACGACCGCGTGTTTGTTGAAAAATTCGTCGAAGAACCGCGTCATATCGAAATCCAACTCATCGGCGACGCGCATGGCAATGTGCTGTACCTCAACGAGCGTGAATGCTCTATCCAGCGCCGCCACCAAAAAGTGATTGAAGAGGCGCCTTCGCCCTTCATCAGTGACGCCACCCGCAAAGCCATGGGCGAGCAGGCGGTGGCTTTGGCCAAAGCGGTGGACTATCAAAGCGCGGGTACGGTGGAGTTTGTGGTCGGCAAAGACCAAAGCTTTTACTTCCTAGAGATGAACACCCGCTTGCAGGTAGAGCATCCAGTGACTGAGGCGATTACCGGCCTGGACTTGGTGGAGTTGATGATTCGCGTCGCTGCGGGCGAAAAACTGCCCTTAACGCAGACCCAAGTCCAGCGCAATGGCTGGGCCATCGAGTGCCGTATCAATGCCGAAGACCCTTTCCGCAACTTCCTGCCTTCCACGGGCCGCTTGGTGCGTTTCGCGCCACCGGCGCAAACCATGTTCCAAGGCAACACGGCCGACCTGCTGGGTGTACGCGTGGACACCGGTGTGCGTGACGGGGGCGAAATACCTATGTTTTACGACTCCATGATCGCCAAGCTGATCGTGCACGGCAGCGACCGTTTGGACGCCATTGCCAAAATGCGCGAGGCGCTCAATGGCTTTGTCATTCGCGGTGTTTCCAGCAATATTCCGTTTCAAGCGGCCTTGCTCGCGCATCCCAAATTTGTTGCGGGTGATTTCAACACGGGCTTTATCGCCGAAAACTATGGCCACGGGTTTCGCGCCGAAGACGTGCCGCACCAGGACGCGCATTTCCTCACCGCGCTGGCCGCATTTGTGCGCCGCAAATCGCGCGAGCGGACGGCCGGTATGAGCGGCCAATTGCCTGGTTATGGCGTGGAGGCCGGTAAAGACTATGAGGTGATCGCCCTGTCGGACAGCGGCAGCCATGAGTACACCCCGGTGCATGTAGATGAGTTTGTGGGCGAAACCGGCTCGGCGCGTGTACAAGTGGCAGGCAACGCTTATGAGATTCGCAGCCAGTCGCGCCTGAACGATATTGCCATCACCGGCACGGTCAATGGCAAAGCCTTTACCGCGCAGATCGAGCGTGGTACGCCCAAGAACCCGCTGGCGCTGCGGGTGCAGCACAACGGCACGCGCATCGACGCGCTGGTAGTCTCGCCGCGCATGGCGCAATTGCACCGCATGATGCCCTTCAAGTCGCCCCCGGATATGAGCCGCTTTGTGCTCTCACCCATGCCGGGACTTTTGTCGCAGGTGCTGGTCGAGCCTGGCCAAAAAGTGCAGGCTGGTGAGCGCGTGGCCGTGATCGAGGCCATGAAAATGGAAAACGTTTTGTTCGCCGCTGCCGATGGCGTGGTCAGAAGGGTGCTGGCTGGCCAAGGGGAATCGCTCTCGGTGGATCAAGTGATTGTGGAGTTTGAGGCTTGAACCTAGGCCGTGTTGCCTGAACGGGGTTCAAGTTGTACGATTTGAAATCGTTTTACAAAATGAGGTTTGTATGACTGCATTAACTGTTTCGCCTAAATTTCAAGTTGTTATACCCAAAGCCATTCGTCAGGCGCTCAAACTCAAGACCGGTCAAAAGGTTCTCATGCGCTTGAATGACCAAGGGCAAGCGGTGCTAGAGCCTGAACTCGACATTCGCTCAGCGCGCGGTTTTCTGCCCAAAATTCCTGACGTGGACGTGGCCCACATTGAAAACGAGCCTGAAGGCCCCGAGTGGCCTGGCGGCTGCGCCCCTATGGCCGATGCCATCATTTGGCAAACCGTACAAACCCACGGCGCAGCCCTCTACACCCAAGACGCTGCATTGGCGCAGTTGCCAGGTTTGCGCTACCAGGCTAAACCTTGACGGAGCTAAGGATCATGAATCACCGCCCTTTTAAAGTTTTAGGCATCCAGCAAATTGCCATAGGCGCGCCGAACAAGCAGCGGCTTAAAGCCTTGTGGGTGGACATGCTGGGCCTGGAAGTGACCGGCACGTTTCAAAGCGAGCGCGAAAACGTGGACGAGGATATTTGCGCTATCGGCAGCGGCCCCTTCAAGGTGGAAGTGGACTTGATGCAGCCCATAGACCCGGACAAAAAACCGGCAGTACACAACACGCCGCTCAACCATGTGGGCCTGTGGATTGACGATCTGCCGGCCGCCGTGGACTGGCTGATGCAACAAGGCGTGCGCTTTGCGCCGGGCGGCATACGCAAGGGCGCTGCCGGCTTTGATATCTGCTTTTTGCACCCCAAGGGCAGCGAAGAATTCCCGATCTCGGGCGAGGGCGTGCTGATTGAACTGGTGCAAGCGCCGCCCGAAGTGGTGAGCGCGTTTACGCGTTTGGCGCTTGCGGCTTAGCGCTGGCGCGCCCGCGCCATAGCCGCTTCTATCAATTCTTTTTTGCGCTCTAGTTCCGCCGGGTCGGTGATGCGCGAATGCTTAGCCAGGTCTGAAAGTTTGTCCGCCGCCTCTTCTGCCTTGGCAGCGCGCTTAGATTGCGCACTTTGCGCGCGGCGGCTTTGCGCGGTGGCGTAGCGCTTGCGGGCAATCTGCGCCAAGTCCTGTGACCATGCGCCCCAGCCGGTGGGCGGGGTTTGTACGGGCTCGGCGGGGAGCGCGGGTTCGAGCAATATGCAATCAACCGGGCAGACCGGTATGCACAACTCGCAGCCGGTACAAAATTCTTCAATCACGCTATGCATGCGTTTATTGGTGCCGTAGATGGCGTCGGTCGGGCAGGCGTCGATGCACAAGGTGCAGCCTATGCACCAGTCCTCGTCGATGAAGGCCACGCTGCGCGGGCCTTCAAGGCCAAATTCCGGGTTCAGCGCTAGAACAGCCTGGCCGGTAATGGCCGACAGGCGTTCGATACCTTGTGCGCCGCCGGGCGGGCATTGGTTGATGGGCGCTTGTTGTGCCGCAATGGCTTGCGCGTAGGCGGCGCAATCGGGGTAGCCGCAGCGCGTGCACTGGGTCTGCGGCAGCGCATCGAGGATGCGCGCAGCCAATGCGTCGGCGGGGGGCGGCGTGGCGTTCACCGCATCCGTATCAGGCTTTGCGCACTGCCTTGGCGCGCACCGGCTTGGACGCCGCTGTCTTTGCCACCACGGCAGCCTTAACGGGCACTTTGGCCGGCATCGCACCCGCTGGTTGGTAGCTCTTGATGAAGGCTTTCACGGTGGGGTACACCACGTCGCGCCAGCGTCGGCCCGAAAAAATACCATAGTGGCCGGCACCGGTTGCCTCAAAATGTTTTTTGTGCGCCGCAGGCACGCCGGTGCAAATATCATGCACAGCGCGGGTTTGGCCCGAGCCCGAAATATCGTCCAGTTCGCCTTCCACCGACAGCAAGCCGGTGCTCTTGATCGCCGAGGGGCGCACCCGCTCTGCATCGCCTCGGGGGGAGCGCACATCCCAGGTGCCATTGACCAAACTGAAGTCTTGGAATACCACTTTGATGGTGTCCAGATAGTAGTCGGCGTCCATGTCCAGCACCGCGTTGTATTCGTCGTAAAACTTGCGATGCGCTTCGGTGCTGACGTCGTCGCCTTTGATCAGGTCTTTGAAATAGTCGTAATGGCTTTTGGCGTGGTGGTCCGGATTCATGGCCACAAAACCGGTGTGCTGCAAAAAGCCCGGATACACGCGGCGACCGGCGCCAGGGAATTTGCCCGGCACTTTGTAAATCACATTGTTTTCAAACCAGTTGTAGCTTTTATTCATAGCCAAGTTGTTGACAGCAGTAGGCGATTTACGTGCGTCAATCGGGCCGCCCATCATGGTCATGGACAAAGGTGTTTTTTCATTGCGCGAAGCCATCAGCGACACAGCCGCCAGCACCGGCACCGTGGGTTGGCAGACGCTCATTACATGGCAGTTGCCGTATTTGCCCTGCACATGGCGGATGCAATCCTGCACATAGTTGACGTAGTCATCCAAATTGAATCGACCTTCGGATAGCGGCACCAGGCGTGCGTTTTTCCAGTCGGTGATATAGACCTTGTGGTCCTTGAGCATGGTTTTGACGGTGTCGCGCAGCAGCGTGGCGTAGTGGCCCGACAGCGGCGCCACGATCAGCACGACCGGCTGGTCCTTGATTTTGATTAAGGTGTCCGAATCGTCGGTCAGGCGCTTAAAGCGCAGCAAATCGCAAAAGGGGCGGCTCCATTCGACGCGCTCGTGAATCGCAACTTCGACACCATCAACCTCTACGGCACGCAAGCCGAACTCGGGCTTTTCGTAGTCCTTGGCCAGGCGGTGCATCAGCTCGTAGCCGGCCGCCATACGCTGTGAAAGTGAGCTTTGTGCCAGGGGCGAGGCCGGGTTAGACAGCGACTTGGCCGCGAAATTGGCCAAGTCGGAAAAGGGTTCCATCAGTGCGCGCTGGGTCTCGTAAAGCTCGTAGAGCATCTGGCTATCCTTTGGAAAATGTTGC
>JAEMRG010000383.1 GCA_016463455.1 Rhodoferax sp. | reverse complement strand
TTGGCCAAAGCTTTTTGTGTTGCGCCCAGCGGTGCGGTGGCAAACCATTCCGGCGCTTGCGCGTGGGTGGCGTGGCTGACGATGCGGGCCAGGGGCTTGCAGCCTAGTTGCGCTGCGGTGCTGGCGCGCATCAAGACCATGGCGGCTGCGCCGTCGTTGATGGACGAGCTGGAGGCTGCGGTAATCGTGCCGTCTTTTTTAAATGCAGGACGCAGGCCAGGGATTTTGTCGAGTTTGATTTTGCCGGGGCCTTCGTCCATGCTGACCACGCGCTCGCCTGTGCGCTCTTTCACACTGACGGCTGTAATTTCGGTGACGAAAGCGCCGCTTGCAATGGCCGCTTGCGCGCGCTGCACACTGGCGGTGGCAAAAGCGTCTTGCTCGGCGCGGGTAAAGCTGTATTTGGCGGCGCAGTCTTCACCAAAGGTGCCCATGCTGCGGCCCGCTTCGTAGGCATCTTCCAGGCCGTCAAGCATCATGTGGTCATAGACTCTGTCATGGCCCATGCGGTAACCGCCTCGGCCTTTGAGCAAGAGGTAAGGCGCATTGGTCATGCTCTCCATGCCGCCGGCCACCAGCACATCTTGGCTGTGCGCCGCCAACATGTCGTGCGCAAACATAGCCGCGCGCATGCCCGAGCCGCACATTTTGGACAGGGTCACCGCGCCTGCGCTTTGCGGCAAGCCGCCTTTGAATGCCGCCTGGCGCGCCGGGGCCTGGCCCTGGCCAGCCATCAGGCAGTTGCCAAACAGCACTTCGCCCACTGCGTCGGGCGCGATACCGGCGCGCTCGACAGCGGCGCGGATAGCGGCACCGCCCAGGTCATGCGCGGCCAGACTTGAAAAGTCGCCCTGAAAACTGCCCATGGGCGTGCGGGCGGCGCTTACTATCACGATAGGGTCTTGCATGGTAGGGCTCCTTCAAAGTGTTGGGTACATCAATCGGTTTCAAAGCGTTTTTCCCGGTCATAGGGGAACACGTCGTGCACATAACCTTGGGCGATGCGGTCTTTGTGGCCTTGCCAAAAGTCCACGTCCAGCAAGTCGGCATGGTGCTCCATAAAGACTTTGCGCACTTCCGGGTTGCCCAGTAAAAACGGAGTGAAGGTTTCGGGGAACACGTCTTTGGGGCCTACGCTGTACCAGGTTTCACCAGACATTTCTTCCTCTTCATTGCGCGGCGCCGGCACGCGGCGGAAATTGCAATCGGTGATGTACTCGATTTCGTCGTAGTCATAAAATACCACCTTGCCATGGCGCGTGATGCCGAAGTTTTTCCACAACATATCGCCTGGGAAAATATTGGCCGCCACCAAGTCTTTAATGGCATTGCCGTATTCCACTACGCCGCGCGAAATCTGGCCGCGCGCGCGCTCAGCGTTAACCGAGGCATTGGCCGCATCGGCACCACCGGCGTCAAAGGCTTCTTGCAAATAGATGTTCAGTGGAATCATGCGCCGCTCGATGTACACATGCGCAATGATGACTTCCTGCGTACCATCGCTGCGGGTGTTGACTTGCAACTGACTGGGCGCAAATTTTTCGATCTCGGCCAATAACTCTGGCTCAAAGCGGTTCAAGGGAAAACCCACGCCGCTGTATTCCAGGGTATCGGCCATGCGCCCGACGCGGTCGTGCTGCTTGACCAGCAAGTATTTGCCTTTGATTTGTTCGCGCGATGTATCTTTGGGCGGTGGATAGAAGTCTTTGATGACTTTGAACACATAAGGGAAGCTAGGCTGATCAAACACCAGCATCACCATGCCCTTGATGCCCGGCGCGATGCGGAACTTGTCGGTAGAGTGGCGCAGGTGGTGCAAAAAGTCGCGGTAAAAAAGCGTTTTGCCTTGCTTGGCCAGTCCCAGCGCGTTGTAGATTTCGTTGCGCGGTTTGCGCGGCATCA